>DAHXNM010000022.1 GCA_027365375.1 Ferrimicrobium sp.
AAAGAACTGACGACAGTCCTCCTTGTAAAAATGAAAGCCCGAATACTCTCGTGGGTCGAACAGCGGCCAACCTAAAGCGGGGTCGATGCCTCCTGTGGCCGACGCAATCGGGTCAACAACATGAACCTCGTCACCAGCTAGGAGAAAGTGGCGCACAAAATGGCGGCCTACAAAGCCCGCCCCACCTGTAATGAGGACCCTACGCATCTGCGAAGTGCCTTCGATAGAGATCCCACGCTCTCACTGCTGGTCCTGGCAGGTAGGCAACGATCGACTCTGGATCAGCTTTAAGATCACGAATTAGAGAAAGGTTGTTTGTATAACCAACAATTTCGGCCTTGAGATCACGGATGAGATCATGTTCGTTACGATCTTGATATACCGAAGGTTCGCTAAATACGGGCTGGAATCCATGTGCTTGGACATAGTAGGCGGCCCAGATATCATCCATCCTGCCTATATGGGGATAGAGAAAATAGTATGGAACTACACGTCTCGACAACATAGTATTCTGCGAGTTGAACGGTGCTGTCGCAGAACCGGCAAGAGGAAACAGAGCTCGGTCAAAGTCACACTCTGGAGCATGTTCTAGCCGACAGATCGCGTCGATGTCAGGATCACCATTCCAAAAACCTGCGTCAATGTCTACCATTACCTTTCGGGAGACCATCTGGTCGTAGCGACGTTGTGAAAGAAGCTCCAAGGGGTAGCCACGATGCCACAAGTGCGGATGATTAGTGGCCCCCACCGGGTCAAAGGCTTCTAAGGATGTCTCGTAGTAGTGAACCTCAGCCTCAGAACCCACCAGGATCTGCTTGCCCCAGTTGGGTTGAGGAATATTATCATCATCGATCAGTGAGATTACTTCGGCACCCATCTCGTAGGCCAGCAAGATGCCAAAATTACGTCGTTGGATGCAATTCCATCCGATAGCGTCAGATAATGCACTGTCATAGCGTTCCTGATCAGCCGGAGAGACATAACGCCCACGCTCCAGCCGATAGTCAGAGGGAGTTTTGCGGTCGCCAATGACTATGAGGTTCCAGTCCTCCATCTCGTCGTAACGGCGAATCGCCTCGGTTGGCGGATTAATCGTGGTGGTAACTATGGTCTTCATCATGACCTGGTGCAGTGTAGCAGCTAGGGTGCTGCCGCCAGCAGACTCGCTCGTGGCCGCAACCGTGTTTTCACGCCAATACGGAAGTACACAAAATTTTGAAGAAACGTATTCGATGACTCGCCTTCAGTCCTGGCGCTCCATCGAGACGGGATCTCTTCGATCACAACACCAAGACGCAGTGGTTTGAGAACAGTCTCGAGCAGGAAAGGGTGCCGCAGCTCCTCCCAGCGAATCGCCTGCACCAGTGCCGTCGGGAACAGACGGTACCCATAGGTCATGTCAGTAAGTCCACTCTGGTAGAGCAGGGCAAAACCAAGTTGGAAAATCTTGTTGAGAGCTAGCTTTAACGGTGAATAGCCTGCGAACGATCCTCCCTCCCGCCATCGTGAGGCAGTAATAACCGCCCCAGGAGACCGCTTTGCACGCTCGATCATCACCGCTACATCGTGGGGATCAGTCTCGAGGTCGCTCGCCATCATCACAACGTGAGAACCTCGCGACTCCATGAACCCTTCACGAATCGCACCACCCAGGAAGGGTAACGATTGCAGATGAACTCGAAGACGGTCACCGAAGGTCGACTGGAGCGATTTGATAACCAACAGACTCTCTTGACTTGTACGTGGGGAGGTCAGTACAAGGTACTCACACACCTCCGGCCCAGCCTCAGCCTCGATGATCTCCACTGTCGAGCGGAGCGCCTCTGTCTCGTTCATGACCGGCAATAAGATGGTGACTGCACGAAACTCGCTAACATCTGGTAACTCACGCATCGCCTAACGCTCCTTTGCCCAGCAAGCCAACATGGTACTCGGGCCCCTACGTTGCTCCGACACGTACATCTCGGACCGCACCCAATCTATATCGTTTTCCTAGATTTCTTAAGCTGCCACACCAGCCCGGACGAGTTGTCAGATGCCGGACTGAATCGGATATCGGACTCAATCCAGGAACAGAGAATTTTTCAGTCAGTCACAAGCTTGATAGCCACGACCGCCGCCTCAACTCCAGCTAACAGCGAGCTACAACCCACCTTACCTAGCCCGGGTTGAAAGCTTCTGTCGCGCTAGAGCCAATCGAACAGAACCAGCTAAATCGACTAGGCCACCACGAAGACTACCGGCCTTCGATGAGGATGTGAACCCACCTCAAAGATCAACGTTCAGCACTAGCACACCGAGGATGTAGTTCGTCCGACTCTTTCTCAAACCGGCAACCTGAACTCTAGGTCGACGATTAGCTACTACATTCTGCGCACTTTACCCAATTTTTCATGCTAACCACTGCGGTATCGCAAACTCGGTGTCAACAGAACGTCACAGCTTCCAAACTTGCCGTCAACGTTGCATAAATACCACTTTAGTTCTAACCATCCTGCAGATACTCTCATTTTCATGACGCGCATTATGCACTACCAATCAGGAGACCGCCCGGCGGCTTTAACCAATTCCACGTCGCAAGTGAACAGCCAAACGACCAGTCGAATTGACTGCTGCCAAGTGAATTCAAAGTGGAACGCACCCAGAAGTTCAAAGCAATGAAGCACTGGGTCGAAGAGACGCTATCGAATGAAGCTGAAGGCTTCCTTCACCAAGTAAGTCAACCGCTGATGAACGAAACAACACAACCGCTCAGTCGCGTACCCGCGCTCCATCTACTTGTTCCTATCGGATCTGAACAGGACGACTCGACTGCTCTCTTCTGGGCGGCAGCTGACCTCGCCAACCGACTTGCACTCCAAGTCACGATACTCCATTGTCGTGAGTGGGACCTTGCTAAGGGAGTCAAATACTTCATGGAGACTCAGGAAGAGGCGACGTCGATCATTACATCAGCGACTAAATGGTTTTCAGCGCTTAACATCCCGGTCCATGGTGTACTATGCGACGTGGAACGAGGAAGTATCGGCAAGGCGATAGCCACAACATCGATCGACTACCACATCGATTCCATCTTGGTTGGCCTCCGCCAAAAAAGGCGCCTCTTGCCGGGATTGATGGGTTCAACCGTCTCACAGGTCGAGCGCCTGGTCGACTGCCCTGTCATTATCATCAGGATCAACAAGCATCAGTGACTGTAGCCGCACCGCTCTTCTAGTCATCTTCAACCCTATTCTCGCGCCCATAAGATCGCTAGAGACATTGTGCGTATGGGTGTGCTACCACCCTGCGGAGCTACCCAAATGAATCGACAATACTGGCAGATCTTTTAGGCGAGCGAGCATTCATTGCCGACTAAATAGAGGGTAACCTCGCCACTCCGCGATAACGGTGTATCTAACAGGCGAGTCCATGTATCGGGATAAAGATGCTGGGTGAATACTCTGGTCTCTTGCCGTTGACCAGATCCACTCCGTTAGAAGCGCGAGCTATGTGCAGCTAGTCATCACAACATTGCGACTGGCTACCCACGGCAACCGTCAACGCACTTCGGCTAAAACAGGCGAAAAATGGAATCAGACTAGAATTAGAGCAATGAACACCTTTCCTCTTGGTTCCGTTGATGTAAATCGGATCGGCTTTGGCGCGATGCAACTCCCAGGGCAGCGAGTATTTGGACCGCCTCGAAACCACGAAGAGGCAATCGCCGTACTTCGACGCGCTGTGGAGTTAGGTGCTAATCACATCGACACTGCGCAGTTCTACGGTCCAGAGGTCGCCAACGAACTTATTCGAGAGGCGCTATACCCTTACCCGGACGACTTAGTCCTGGCATCAAAGGTTGGAGCCACTCGAGATGAAAAGGGTGCCTGGTTGCCAGCCCAACGCCCCGAACAACTCCGATCAGCGGTGGAGGACAACCTACGCACGCTTCATGTAGACCATCTGGGGGTGGTGAACCTGCGCTTACATCCCGATGATGATTCCGTACCCGATCAGAGTGTATCGCTTGAGGATCAGTTATCAGAGATGGTCTCACTGCGTAACGAAGGGAAAATCACTAACATCGGCATCTCGACCGCGAGCACAGCTCAGGTCGAGACCGCTATTGCACAAGCTGGCATCGTCTGTGTCCAGAACGCTTTTAGCCTCCTCGACCAAAGCGATATTGCCACGCTGGAGCTTTGTCAACAACATGGCATCGCCTACGTTCCATACTTCCCTCTGGGATCAGCGTTTCCGGGAATGCCCAAGGTCACCGAGAACGCAACGGTGCAGGCCGTCGCAGCTCGCATTGGTGTAACAGCTGCCCAGGTAGGGCTGGCATGGTTGCTGAACCGGAGTGACAACATACTTCTTATCCCTGGCACCTCCAGCCTCAAGCACCTCGAAGAGAATATGAACGTTGCAGACATTCTGCTCTCACCTGAGGATATCGCCGACCTCAATAAGGCGGTCTAACGATCCCAGTGCAGGTGGAGACATCGTCTGGGTGATCCGACCGATTACTGCTACATATACTGAACTAATATCGTAATCAGGATTGTGGTTTCGAGCAAGCTGACTACTATCCACGAGGTGCTTGCTTGTTGCGGTTCAGTCTGGAGGCCAGTTAGGTGAGCAGCAGATCGCTGCACCAACCCATCGTAGCCCGGGCCAAGGCGCCATAACATCTGGATCGACTACACGGTATCCGTCAGCTTTCATGACAGAATCGACCATAGTGGGCCGTGCAGATGGGTCGCTGTCGATTACCTCCAAAAGTCGATCAGCTTCGCCAATAAGGAGCTGGGCCACCCGAGTCGAAGCCATTGGCGTTCATTATTGAACCTGGCTGCATACGTGACGTAGTAAGTCAGCCTGCACATGTCGGTTCACACACGAGAGCTGGTCGAGACGATTGGTGCACCTTGGCAGCGCCAAGGTGCAGTACACAAGGTAAGTACGCAGCCCAAAGAATCGACTGGAAGGCTAAGGCTATGGCAATCCTGACAACCTAGCCTGGACGGCCTGATGCAGAAACAGGCAAATAAGGTCGCTGATGCCAACGCTTCCCACAGACTAGTTTTCGCGTAGGCGACAGGCAAATCTGTGTTGTTGAGATTGCTGAGTTCATTGGCGGCTCCGCCAAGCCTGTGATCGCGACGCTGCAATCGTGACCCAATCGAGCCATTGCATCTACTGCTTTGCACACGAAGACCGAGTGAACACACTACGGCCTGGCAGCTTGCCGCTCCTGTTCGCGGACTACGAAGTTGCCCTATGTAGTTGGCCAGCGCGGAGAAGGCATCAGCGCCCAAGTCGTTACTCAGATCGGTTTAAGGTGAGGTAGATATGATTGACGCCTTAACCCATGTTGCATATTTGCAGCGAGTAATGCACGTCAACCGAAAGAGGAAGAACAAGTTATGCAAGAGATGGTCGAAGAACCCACCGCCGACACTCACAGTACAAAGCCGCCGCGCAGGAACCTGGCCATCTCTATAACTGCTGTTGTAATTGTGCTTCTCGGATCCGTCGTCGGTTACCTGACGCTGATCCCTCAAAACCATGTCGTGCCTTCTCGGTTAGCTAGTTTGGTCACGTTACATCCAGGGGTAAAGGCGTTCGACATAAAGCCGACAAGTTCCCTGGTGCAACCAGTGGCAAAGTCTGGCATTAAATCTCTCGAAACTGCCGCGAAGCAGTTCCCTGCCGAGACTGGTATATACGCAAGGGTCTGGCGACCGGCCTCGAATACAGCGACCGCCACCGAAATCATCGCCTTTCTATCCCCCACCACCACGACAGCTCGCTCGGTCTATAAACTATTGAGCACCCAGCAGTTAAGTTCCAAATCCTACGCTTCCAGCTCTTTGACACGGCGCTCAACATTCCACGTCTCCGGAATAGCAGGGTCGTCTGGCGCCACCTACAGCTCTTCTGCGAAATCCACTACTGCCACGGCGAGCCCCACTCTGGGAGAGGCAATCTTCCGTATCGGGCGAGTGGTAACGCTAACGGAGACTCTCAGCACATCTAATGCTCAGACTACAGTACAGGTCATAGCACGCTCGGAAGCAGCACAGCTACGCTCCGTTGGGTCAGGGTTCACCCTCGCCGAGACCACCTACCCCCTTGTGGCTTCAATTGTGTGGGCTGTCGTGACACTGGTATTACTCCTCGTTGTCGGCTATATACCTTTTGCGCTACCTCGTTGGCGCCAACGCCAAGCGTTGTTACGATCACTCGATATCGAACAACGAGAAGACGCATGGGGCGTCGTCTACAGGCGCACCGATAGTGGCTGGAGCGCCTACGTTCCTGCCCTCCCCGGCATCGATATAGCCGGCTCTACTCGAACTGAAACCGACCAGCTCCTAGGTGAAGCGATTGCCGATCATCTTGATGAGATGCGTAGAGACGGATTGCCCATTCCCGAACAAAACGACATCGAGGTTGGCCATGTCGCGGCAGCTGCGCGGCCGGCCTAGCAGACACTGTCGACAAGCCTAGATTTTCTTGGAGCTTCAACTCTTTTCGAACGGCGTATAACCAGGAGAGCAACGCAGGAGTCTACTACCTAACAGGACGGCAGCGATAGGCGCGGACACTGCCTCTTCTGTCGACCCGTTAACCGCCCCGGCTTCACGGAGACCTTGAGTGGTTTAATCAACAACTACCGTGAAGCCCTTCACTAGCACGACATTTATCAGTCCAGCAGTTGGAACTATCGCTCATCCGAACCTTATCGACGATCCTGGATATGGTTGCGGCACCACGGATCCACCATGAGTAGCGCCACGATCACGCTGCCCAGGTTTTGCATTTGAAGCAATCGGCGCCCTCGATTGATAT
>DAHXNM010000028.1 GCA_027365375.1 Ferrimicrobium sp.
GGACCCGGTGCCGGTATGGACAGACCTGACAGCTGGCGTTAGCTTTAGTGAGCTAAAACCGCAAGCCAACTTCGGGGAAGGTGATTTTTCTGAACTAAACTTGATTTTCCGCCATAAATGGACGATCAAAATGTCTTAGAATGTTGGCAGGTCGAAATTATGAGGGGCAAAATGGAGAACATCTCGAATGGCGGCGCCTTGGCAGTGCCCGCTGGAGTAGATCCCGACTGGCAAGATAAAATCGCTAGAGCGAAGGAGGCGAGGGATGCCGCTCTTCAACGCCGTGAAGGGAAGCCAGTCATATTCTCTTCCGGATGGACGATTTGCAATTCGAAGAACCAATAGTCACTCACCCCACGCAGTCGCCTCTGTTCCATGCGGAGAATGCCGAGAGATATAGCCGTCAGACGCTGATCGCTGAGTATGAAAGGATTCACGATTGCAGGCTGGTCGTTGTATTTGACCAGCTTATGCCTATCAGCGTTTCCTTTTTCGAAGAGCTGATTTTTGACGCGAATCGAGAGAAAGACCTCCATGTCATGCTTGTTACTCCCGGAGGCGACGGCGAAACCGCAGTACGATTGGTGCGCTCCTGCCAGGAACGATGCAATCGTCTCACCGTTCTGGTTCCTGATCAGGCAAAGAGTGCCGGAACTATTTTCGCTCTGGGGGCGCATGGGATCGTCATGGGGCCCACCAGCGATCTTGGACCAATCGATCCTCAACTGTCAGCGCCGAACGGAGCGCTCATATCTGCCAAGGACATCATTGCTGCGGTCGCAGAAGCTGAGGCAGCGGTGCAAGCCAAGCCCGAAACGTTTGCGCTCCATGCTGGCCTTTTGGCTGATGTTACCGCTTTGATGGTACAACAGGCGCGTTCAGCTCTAGCTCGGAGCGCTGACTTGATGAAAGAAGCAATCGCCAGTAATCCAGATCGCAACAAAACCGAAGTAGACGAACTCTCGAAGAGCTTGCTCGATCCCCTCATTGACTCCCCAAGATTTCATGGAGCCCTTCTTGGGGCAAACGATGCCAAAAGTATCGGATTGCCAGTTGAAAGAATAGACCCTATGTCTGATCAGTGGAAGCTCGTATGGCGACTATGGACAAAGTACTTGACACTTCGCCACCGGATCTACGAGGGGACACGAGCGTCGAAAATCGTTGCACCGTGGTAGAAGGAATTACGGTTGGCCATCGCCGGATGCCCGCTTGCAACCCGAAGAAGTGTGATTTTAGTCACCGTGGTTCTGCCAGATCGGCGTTCATCCATCAGGTGATCTACCCACTCTCATTATGCGGGGAGCTTCGATCCCAATATAAACCGACCCCGACAACGGCGATAGCGATATCGTCGCCAACCGTAAGCGATTCGCCTCCCTTGCGTGTGATCACTGGCATCCGTGCTCTCCGTCTCTGACGTGAGATGCGCCTAGCCCACCTATTGATAAGAGAGGAGCTCGCGTCCCTCTTATCTCAACAACACGTACGAAACCGCCCACCAGTATCATGGTCGATCTATACGAGTGTACAAATAGGCCGCTACCACAACAGGGCAAAGTATGGCTAGGACGACAAGAGGAAGCATGAGGTTTGGACTCAGTATTCCCACGCTCGTGCAGTGAACCACAACCGGACCGACATGTCTTGGCGAGACTAGTCCCGTCGAGCAGGTTGAAGTTCCTGATTGTACACTCGCAAACATGAAACCTGGTACCAAGCCACCCGGGACCACCACAGTGGCGAGAATTTTTTGGCGAGCGGTCCAACCAGGCTCCCTCCAAAGTCTCCAAATACCAATAATCCAACCGATACCACCTAGGAACCCCCCGAAGAGAATCAGGAGCAGCGTAAGTATCGAACTAAGCCGATGGCTTTCACGCTGGTTGCTATCCACTTGCATAGCGCCGCCTCCTACCTGTATTCACAATGCCCTACCGCTCATGTTACGAGAAATTTGTCGTCCCACTGGCGGTCCAGTATCCGTCACCATAATAGTGAAGTTGCACGTTAACGTTGGCGGTCTCTATGGTGATCAACTTAAGCGGCGAATAACTAAATATAAAGTTAGCATTGGTCTGAGCAGACCCTACGCCAGTCGCCGGTTGGCTCGTTCCCCAAGTGAAATTACTCAGGCTCCATCCCGGGTAATAGACCGATGTTCCGGAGTCGTTCAACGGGGCAACACTTGTAATGACGGTGCCATTGTCGCTAAATCCCTGATTGGCCTCCCATTTGAATATTGGAATACCAACCGCATCGTACTCGGTCTGGCTAATGATCATAACTGGATCGCCGCCCAACTGTGGTGTTACTTGGGCCGACGTTACAACCTTGACAGGTATCGACATCAATTGTTGAAGCCGCTGTTCATTGCCGTGAGCTTGAGCAATTTGAGCCATAGCGGAACGGTAAATTGGAAGCCGACTGGTCGACGACTCTCTTCCTGCACTTAAGGAAAAGCTCACCGACCCTCCAACAATATTGGAGTTCGTCGCATTTTGTGCACTTGTAGCTGCCCACGCTGCCCCTGATGTCAACCCCACTACCATAGCGCCAAGCGACAGCGTGGCGGTGGCGAGTCCAACGTTCCTAGTTACCGATCTCAATTTCATGATTACTCTCCCAACCTATCGTTTAGTTGTAACTCGCAGACTTCTGTCTCCGAACTCTTCCTTGTTGGCACAATGACACGTCCCAATGGTAGCACTCTTGCCAATGTTTGTGGGCGATAACGGCAAGGAGCAGTCGCTGTGTAGTCCATATGGATGACAAGACATCACTTTTATGTCATTATTTAGGGAGTTCTTTTTTACGGTCAAGGCCATGCGGTAAAAAAGTCAAGACCTTGTGTGCCCAACACCCTCATCTCCCCACCTCTAGACACCGAATCTCACCTGACTCATCACGCTCATAGAGCCTCCACCATCCAAAGCGTTCACGACCTTGCTTCTTCGTCGCTGGTGGTACCGCATTCAACGCATTGACGATGCTGCTACCGATTGTTCCTTCAAACCCAGCGTGCATGTGACCACAAAGGCGTAGCGTCGGCCTGATAGCCTCGATCAGATCTCTGGTTGAATCGTTACCACGGCCAATACGTAGATCACTCGGCCAGTCATGAGTCAAGAGGACATCAATCTCGCCAAGTTGAGACGCCTCATGAAGTGTCGTGGCTACCTCCTCGCGAGAGAAGTAGGTTCGAGCCCGTAGCGACTCGGATCGCATACCGGGATCGGCATCCGGGGATGAGATGCCAGAGAGCCAGGCTACCTTCAGTCTGTTCTCGAGTATTGTCGCTCCAGCCCTCCCGAGATAGTAGACTGACAGGTCATCTCCCCAAGGAGTGGGAAAGGGTCCAGGCAACGAATCGAGGGCTACATAGGGCTCATGATTCCCACCGATGAAGTACACAGGAGAGCGAATGTCTCCTTGACGCAGAGCAGAGAAGTCTCCAAGGGAACGGTATTTCTTGGGAGTATGACAGCCAGCCAGATCCTCCTCGTTTCGGTGTGGCTCAGCATCTCCCACTTGGAGAACAAGGTCGGGCACCTTCCCAAGGATCGCCTTCGCCATAGCTATCGCCTCGATCACACAGTCCCAGTGGCCATGGACATCGCCAATGGCGAGGAAGGTGAAGTTTGTTCCGATTGCGGCTGAACCCGACACCGTACCAGTATATCGAATCCCAGCTGAGGGGGTAGAATACCTGATGGTTTCCACAATACTAGATTCCGCAGCCGGTCTTCGTCAACGGACCGAATGTGGTCGATGGATCAATCACGCTTCACTACTTATGTCTGACGGTGCTGTTATAGTGTGGTACAAGAGTGTCGCGAAAGGAGGTGCATGATGTACCGTGCTAGCACGATCGCCAAGTGGTTTGTCGCGTGGGCAGATGCAGACGAGGATGGAGACGGGAATCTAACAAATCTCAAACTACAGAAGCTTCTGTACTACGCTCAAGGACATTGTCTTGCTCAGACTGGAGAGCCGCTCTTTGAAGACCAAATTCAAGCTTGGAAGCACGGCCCGGTTGTGAAGGCAGTTTATCAAGAATGGCGATTCGAAAAGGCGGGTGAGCTACACTTGGCCGACGATGACCCGTTCGAATTCGACGAAGTGGACACAGCAGCCACGGGTCTGTTGATTGATATTTGGAATCAGTATGGCTCTTTAGCCGCATGGAAGCTTCGCGATATGACACATAGTGAAGCTCCTTGGCGTGAGTCCTACAAGCCAGATATTAATGATATTGTTATCTCGCCTGATGCTATGAAGAGGTATTTCAAGTCTCTCTATTCTCATGGGCGGTAAATCAAAGCGGCCCCAGATTAAGAGTGCAGACAAAATACCAGATCCAATTATGCCGCAGAGCAGCAATGGCTCGCATCCGTTGTTTTGCTTCCGATACCTTCGCAATGGATTCGGAATAGAAGATTTGCCTAAAGTTTTACAGGCAAAGTTAGCTCTTAGTCTAGGTGTCATCGCACGATACTCCTGGCAGGACTGTACTCTAGCCACTAGACATTCGCAAATTGGTACGGAACTTCTTGGCGTTGAGCATGTCAAACATACCAAGGTGGCGGAATTTGATGAGGTTTCTAAGTATACTATATTCCGCTACACCGGGGATAATCACCCAATGGTAGGAGTAAGGGCTGGAGACGTATTCCATGTTTTATGGATCGAGCAGAAATTTGGCGATGTCTATGATCATGGTTAATTATGCAGGCTCTATTGACATTCATGTGGATAGAACTAGATTTACCATCGACGATCACATTGCTGAATCATAGATGACCATTCGAGTTTGATTTAGCCTACGACGATGCTACTCAGTATGTTAGCACGTTAGCCTGTCTCCTCGGGAGTTGTTATGGCTTTCCGCGCGGACTCTTCTATACTTAGGATGCGAAGTGATGATGCCTGGCGTCTGTTGAATTTAACAATCGATTTCAGGATCAGCAGCCCACAACACCGCTCCAACAGCCCAATTGCACTGGAAAAAATAAGTGACTGAAACCATGCGCAACCTATGACGATGCAAGTGGCCGTCATCCCAAAGGCAAGGATCATACAGCGATAGCCCACTGATCGGTTCCTCTTCATTACCGTCCCCTGGACAGCCCCTTGAGCCCGGTCCACTTCGTTTCTGCGACGACCACGTTCGTTCTACTTCTTTCGCCCCTATGGACAGCTTGTTTTTGGGATTTCTTTCACACAACCAATCTCATCACTTTCAAAGAGACCGCTCAGACTCCGCTACTCGGAGCCAAGGTGAGCAAAACCTTCGACTCAAACGTTCCAGAGCTGGAATGGCAACAGAGTATCACAAACCTTGTCTTGCTGTGTTGACCCAGATTGGGTTAGTCTCGTAGGTGGGGCCAAGAATCGTGCTAAAGGCCTAGTTCTACGCCGAGAGCATCATTTTTCGCGTGAGCGCCACATGATTCCCTGCATCTTCAAACCACCCGGAATTGGTGCACGAGTTATTTAGAGATCTCCGAGGTATCGTCCTTGTCAAAAATTATCATAGGCTCGAAGTCGTGGTCGATAACGTCGGTGGCAGATACGATTGATGACAATCCATCGTCGTCATACGGCCAATCAACGACGGGGCGGATGACGAGCGCATCCGAGGTCCAAGCGCTCTCGATCTCCCATAGCTGGTAGGTCTGTTTGATTCGATCCACTGTGTGCCAGGACCGCAAGTTGCACACGAGGAACTCGGAATCATGCACATGTTAGGAACCCAGTCAGGAACCTTGTATGGTTTGTGCTGATCATTGGAGCTGAACGGGTTTTCGATAACGAGACCAACGACCCATTCGTCGTTGTCGCCGTGTCTGGGTTCGCTCTTGTCGATGACGTAAGCCACCGGCGTGACCAATGGCCGCCCCGTTTCCTTTGGAGGGCTATCTCGCTTAACCGATGGTTCGTTCCTTGGTCGAAAGTACACAGGATCACGAACTCCAAGTTGGCGACACAGCTCGTTGAGTGGCTGCGTGTCCAAAGGAATGCCGACGAGCTGGAATGACAACTCGACGTGCCGCACGATTCTTCGAGAGTCGGCCGATATGGCTGCGGTTAGGGTGTACCACCCCTCGTCGAAGGAATCGAAGTAACACAACTCTTCCGTGTCATGCGTTCTCAAACCCTTGTATCGCTTCTGCCACCCACGTATTGCATGGTACAGCGAACGTGAACCAAAGCCGTGCCAGTTCGTCGTCATCTGCTGAATACTCCAACTTCCTCGATCGCTGACCCAACCAAGTTCAGTCAGCCGCACCAGCGATGCGAGCAACTCCTTCTGCTGCCATATGGGGATGACTAAATCCAACGTATTTCCATAGCCACCAGACGCAATCCAATCGATGTCTGGCATCTCAGAGACGAACGTCATCTTGCCAAATTCACCACCCGACGTCAGCATCGCGCTACGACTGCCATCAAGAAACAGGAACTCTGTCGATGACAAAGGAAGGTCACTCGGCTTTACGGTGGGTGCTGCTGCACGGCTCTCGGGGGCTTCGTCCAGAAGGACTCGTCGGTAGGTCAGCAGTGCCTCACGTTTATCACGCAGGAGATGGAGGAAGCTGTTGTCGCTCCTTGCAACTGCTTCGATCTCTTGTCCTGATACGAGAAGGACCTGTCGCTGAGACTTCTCAACAACCCGATCCACCACATGAGACGTGAAGCCCTCATAGCTGATGAGTATTCCGATGACGGAATTCGGGACAGCGTCGAGCCGGGTAAAGAGAGAGTCGACATCATCGATGTTCGCTGGATCGCTGCGCCATTTCGTTTCGATAAGGTACTCCTCGTCCCCTCGGCTCGCGAACAAGTCGACCTGGCGAGGCTTGGCAGGAGTGGCCTTTTGCTCAACTCGGAAGTGTTCAGTCTGCAAGAGCCCTGCGACGAATCGTTGAAAATCATAACCTCGTTGATGAGCGTCGGCCTTTTGTTCGAGGAGTCTGAGTTGCCGTGTGCGCGATTGTTCTTGACCAATCATGTACCCTCCCGGGGCGGCTGCCATAGCGTGTCCAATCTGCTGGTGTCTCCAATATTCACCGGACTCCAGCGACGTAGGGCCATTGTTCGGCTAGATGGTGTTCGTCCATTATTATAGGTAGATCGCAATCGGTACGATTTCTATGACTGGAGGATGGACCATCGCCATTGGCGTAGGGATCTGCATCCCTGTCTGAGCCACCATTTCCTTCATCGTGCTCGTCAGTTGTCCGAGAATCTCAGAAGGGAATCCAGCTACGCCACTGGATGCGAGTAAATCCACAGACTCGCCCGATCCCGCCGGAAGATGTCGCGCAACCTTTCCGAATATTCTGAACTCACGATTCAGAACCTCCGTCATCGAGCGGTCACGTAGATAGTCATCGAATACAGTCACAACGGCTCGGTAGTTAGAAGTCTGGTGCTCGATCACAACGGTGCTTGTACCTTCTCGCTCGACATCAGTGGTCACCAGTTTGAGGAAGTCAGCGATAGCTTTGGACTGTTTCTGACTCTTGGACATTGACGGTGGTCGTCTAGATGGTTGTCCTTTCCTGTGCTCGTTTGTGTCAGAGGAGTTGGTCTGAGTCACCCTGTCCTCTAGTCCCATTGCAATGTCGGCGAATCTTAAAATTCTCTGCAATCGCTCGAATGCGTCTGTAAATGGATTCGGGCGCAGGATTCCTGGAAACTCGATAAAACTACCAACTTCTGGTGAGTCATCAATAATCGATTGCATTAGGAGACCTTCACTTATGAGGTATCTCCGGAATCGGTGAAGCAGGGACCCGTACGTGTGTGTTTTGTTAGCCTCAGTCGTCTCGCTCGCGCCTTCAGTAGTAGATCGGCCGAGTTTCCCACTAAGACCTAACTTGAAGAATTGGAACATGGCCGTGGTAGCGAAATCGGCGCCACCGCTCTTTTCAGATGATCGCCTGCTTACCTGTTCCGAGGTGACGCGCTCGACTAGGCTGAAGCCATCCTCCACCGTGGCAAGGAGATCAAGGAGCACCTCGGTGTCCAAATAGACGGGTATAAGCAGGTCGATGGTCATTAGCGCGAACTCCGGGCCTTACCTGGTGGAATGGAGATGTTCACTGCCCCATGTGACTCGGCCGAGAACTGGGGCGTCACTGAATTTCGCTGTGGTCGTCGATCACGGTCCGAGTCGAGAACATTCCCCCATGGTAGCACGGAGACGTTACGTTCGTGTGACCTACTCTCGCAATTGATTCCTGCCGCAAAAGTCTCTGCGAATTGTCAATACCATTCACATCGCGCCACTCATGGACGTTGAGAGTACCACGCGTTTAGGCAGATCAGGCTCGACTCGCAAAAGGGCACCGATGGTTCGCAATTCAGAAGCATCCAGTAGGGTATATGCAGAGCTATGGCCAGACGTAGACGAACAACCTCGCGACAGCGCGCAGCTAGTAGGCGTAATCTAGCCAAAGTACGGGCGGTTCGTGCACGTCGAGGAAGTTGGGGCCGTTCTAAATCGAACAGGACTCAGGCAAGAACCGCCGCACTCTTGATTGCTGTTGTGCTCATCATTGCAACCCATGGAGTTGGGCTAGTACCGATCGTTGGCGTAGCCCTCATCTATGGAGCGGCGCGGAATAGATCCCTTTCCCAGTCGATGGCCAGTCCGGGTAGGTTAGTTCGTGATAGGGTGTTGGCTAAGAGGGAACGGTTGGTTCGTCTTCAACGAGCGACACAAATTGCACCCATGCTTGCCATGACACCGAGGGAGTTCGAGCTTCTAGTCGCATCTATTTTGCACGAACTGTGCTATTCCAACCTTTCTGTCACTGGTGGGCCAGGTGATCTGGCGGTTGATATCAGTGCTGTGAATCCAGACGGCGACAAAGCCGTGGTGCAGTGCAAGCGTTACGCTCCAGAGCATCGGGTGGGATCTAGAGACGTTCAGTCCTTCATAGGTATGGCTTTTCAGCACCACAATGCAAAGGAGCTTATTTTCGCAACAACGTCGACGTTCACTGAACCTGCCCAAAACCTTGCCCGACGACACCAGATCAAACTTTGGGACGGAGGCCAACTCACCAAACTGGCTGCGCAGATCCTCTCACCAGAGTCTGATACTGAATCCGACACTGCAGGCGAGTAACTTCGGGTGTCCCAGACTACGAATGCCACCATCAGGGACCGCTTCACCTGTTGTCGCGAATCTCGCTGCCTGTGCAAATGGTGGCGAATCCCCAAAGAAGCCTGACGCGGTGGCAGAACACGCAGAGCCAAAGGCAGGCCATTCATCTCCTCTGTGGCTGGTGGACGGGCGCTTTGTTGAGCATAGCACTGACGCCTTGGCCGACTATGTCGGAGCGACTGCATCAGATCAGTAGCATTAAGGGAACCGACCAACCTCATTGTCAGGAGGCGGGTCCAAGTGAGTATCGGCGATCTGAGCATTCAAAACCATCTGAACAAGTGAAATACAATCGCCTGGCCACCAGCCGCTCCAAACGCTCTGGCCAGCAGCCGCTCCTTGGGGAATCATAAAAAAGGAAAGTCGCTAAGTTAAGAGAGGATTTTGCAATTTTATATCTGACATTCGGGCAGGTCACACCAGTTTCGCAAACGGCCCACCAAGGGGCTGTTTGCGAAACTGGATAAATTTGTTTGCGAAACTCAGATAGCAAATTGCCTTGACTCCATGTCGACGGATTGTAGGTAATTATTGGCCTAAAAGCAGCAATCTATGGTCGCCGATAGGGCTCCCTAGCAAAAGTTC
>DAHXNM010000047.1 GCA_027365375.1 Ferrimicrobium sp.
GATTTCATTTGTATCAGTCACCTTTGCGGCGTCCCTCCGGGCTCCGCTGGCGAACGAGCGGCATAAGCAACTGTTCGATCAGCCCTACCTCTCTGTCGGTGGAGGTCCGATAGTGGCGTAGGTGTCGTGGTTCCAGGCCGAACTTCGAGAATGAGTGAATGGTACGTACAATCTCGATCTCTGTTGGCGAAAAATGACGCTGACCGGCGACGGTCACACCGGTGATCAATCCATTACGGATCATCTCTTCGATAGTAGTGGTGTTGGCCCCGGTGAGGCGAGCAAGCTCATCGATAGGGAAGAGCTCAGGTCGACTTGTCGAGGATGGCGACCCAACTGGAGACTCTACGTCCTGGGGCGCCTCAGACTCCGGCTCCTGGGAGAAGAGATCCACCCTGGCATCTGCGTCGAGGTGTTCCTTTATCTTCCTCAAGGGCATATAGGTTGATTTTTGCAACCTCAGCACCTCGCAGAGGCGCTCGATATCGGGTTGAAAAAACTTCCTGTAGCCGGCGGCGTTGCGTTCTGGGGCTATCAGCCCCTGGCTTTCTAGAAAGCGAATTTTTGAGATTGTCACCTCTGGGAACTCCTCCTGAAGAAGGGTGAGCACCTCTTTGATAGAGAACTCCCGCCCCGAGTCGCCTCGCAACACCTCCCATCTGGGTGTGGTAGTCAGTCGCCCTGCCCCTGTCGCAGGAACAGCAACCGAAACTTCCCGATCTGTATCTCGTTGCCCGGGCACAATCTCTCCTCCTCAACCCGCTCGCGGTTCATATAGGTTCCGTTCAGAGACCCAGCATCCTTGATGTAGTACTCATCGTCTCTGAGGGTGACCTCAGCATGACGTCGGGAGACTGTGACATCGTTAAGAAAGACATCACTGTCTGGATGTCGACCAATGCTCATCGTCTGTCGATCCAACTGAAACCATGAACCTGCCTCTTGCCCAATCTGAATCATCAAAAACCCATAGCCTCCTGCTGGTGCTGGCACGATATTCTCAATCGCATCACCCTGTTGGAGTAGCGCTGGGTCCACCACATCGAGCGAACCTGTTGTCTCTTCAGGAAGTTCAAGCAAGCGCGAACCACAAACGGCGCAGAACCGTGCCGATGGAGGGTTGACTTCTTGACACTGAGGACAGACGGACACGAATTACTCGCTGTTGAGGAGTTTTCGATATGCAGCGATATCGAGTAGTTGCTTTGCGTCGTCACCAGTCACGGTAAGCCGACAGATCCACCCCTCGCCATAGGGATCACTGTTGAGCAACTCTGGGGTTGAGCTCAGTTGCTCGTTGATCTCGGCTATCACACCTGCCACTGGGGCAAAGATGTCGGAGACGGACTTGGTCGACTCGACCTCGGCGATTGAATCCCCAACCCCGACAGAACGCCCGATCTCAGGAACGCCGACGAAGACGACATCACCGAGGGCGTCCTGGGCATAATCGGTGATCCCCATTGTGGCTACGCCATCGGCAATAAGGACCCACTCGTGCTCAGCAGTGTACTGAAGATGCTCTGGAAAGTTCATAGTTGCCAAGGCTAACTGGTTAATCTCATCAGTGCTCACTCACAACCAAAAAAAGTAGTCCTCGCTACAAGATCTTGGTGGCCGTAGACAAATTGGTGGAGCCTCAACCAAGATGAGGAGCAGCGTCGCGGATTGACCGCACCTGTTGATGGAGCTTGGCAATCATCGCGGTCGCAGCTGATTCATCGTCATCGGAAACCCAAACTTTGAGTAACGGCTCCTGCTGATCCGGAGCGACAAGCCAAAACTTATCATGGTCACTCAGACGTATGCCGTCAATGGCAATGAGGTGCTCGTGGGATTCTGCCTCTGCTTGGGATCGCAACTCACGCATCGTGTAGCCCATCTGTGCATAACTGACTGGAATCTCATCAACATGGACCTTTGGTACCGTAATCGCTCTGCGCAGCCGTGAAAGCGGTTGGCGGACGTGCTCGAGCCCTGAAAGTAGGTATCCAAGGCTGACGGCTGCGTCTGGCACCGAGGTTAGGTTTGAGAAGAGAAAGAGTCCTCTACCGCCGACTCCGATGGCGGGAACATCACTCGCACGGACCCTAGTGCTGATGTCATTGAGGTCTAGCCCTGCCCAAGTGAAGCAGATCTCAGCTTCGTTGGCGAGATTCTCAAGCGTGTTTGGCATATTTACTGGTGCGATCACCCCTTGAACCCCATCGCTCTGGATCACCAGTTTGGTGAGGAGCGCCGCTAGCTCAGCGTCGTTAAATGCTATGCCCTCGTCGTCTATGACAGTAATCCGTTCCGCACCTGGGTCAACAAGCAGGCCAAGCTGAGCAGAGGATGCGACAACAAGCCGAGCGAGCGCCTGCAGTTGATTGTGTGGGTCGTGAGTTATCGATCGAATCGTTGATGGGTATGAGTTGACGGCAAGGATATCCATGCCAAGAGACGCAAGCACCTGAGGTAACGATAGGTTTCCACTACCATAAGAAAAGTCGATAACAATTTTGGCGCCCAGCTTGCGGATGCGCTGCATTGGGAGACGGGCATTAAGTTCTGCCTTCCAACTCTCAAAGGAGCGAGGGTAGGCACGTAGATCTCCAACCTCTGAGCCTGAAACTCTTCGAAAATCCTCGCGCTCTAGAGCCCTCTCCACCTTCCGCCTATCGCCAGAGGAGAGATCGCATCCGGTCTCATCAATGAGGTGAATTAGAAGTCCCTGCGGGTCTTGAGGGTCTAATGCGACTCGAACACCGGCACGACTGTCAGATCTGGCCACGAGGTGACGCATGACAGGCAACGTCGAGACCTCGAGATCCTCTACATCCATCCCCACTGAGTTAAACCCGACCATCATCGCGCGTTTGATAGCTCGAGCGGATCGTGAGGTGTCCCTGGCGGCCATGACTACCGAGTGAAGCGGGAGCATCGACCCGTAGGCCATAGCGATGCGACAGGCAAGCTCTGGCGTTATGTCGATGTTGGCGAGACCAGATATGCCAATCGGACCAAAGACAGTCCGAGGCGATCCAGCCTCCCAGACGATGGAGTTTGTGACGGTGGAGAGAGGCTCGATCTTTTTAGCAGGGTAGATCTTGATATCTGGTGCCAGTACCGCCTCTCGGCCTACGTAGACGCCGTCGGCGACGATGACACCATCGTTGACCACGGATCGAGAGCGAATCTCTGCCCCTCGTCCAAGGATTGCGCCTCTAATCCGGCAGGATTCACCGACGAAGACATGATCAAAGACGATCGCTCCCGACAGCACAGAACCGGACTCTATGCGAGCATTGTCGCCCAACACGGTATAAGGTCGAATTTCAGTCCCCGGTCCGAGGTAGACATAGTTCCCGATGAGCGCGGGTCCTTCGATCTTGGCGGTGGGGTCAACCTCACAGTCCTTGCCAATCATCACCCCACCCTGGAAGCTAAAGCCCTCCAGCTGGGTGTGGGTTCGGCCATCAAGGATGTCCCTCCCGGTCTGAAAGAATCCCCCAAAAGTACCTACATCTGCCCAATAGCCTTCAGAGATAAAGCCGAATAACTCCTCTCCATCAGCTAAAAGGCGGGGAAA
Organism: Ferrimicrobium sp.; assembly: GCA_027365375.1. Taxonomy (GTDB): domain Bacteria; phylum Actinomycetota; class Acidimicrobiia; order Acidimicrobiales; family Acidimicrobiaceae; genus Ferrimicrobium. The sequence continues at coordinate 3,572 of DAHXNM010000047.1, forward strand.
TACCTCACTTGAAAAGTCAACAGGGCGATCAGTTGCTATCGTATCTAGGACCTCAGGCTCGAGCACGTAAATTCCGGTATTGACCGTATCAGTGAACACCTCGCCCCAGGTTGGTTTTTCGATGAGTTGCTCGACTCGCCCTGTCGCGTCGGTTGCAACGATCCCGAACTCGGTGGGCGCGTCCACCGCAGTCAGGACCATGGTCGCCTTGGCGTTACGATGCTGGTGAAACTGAATCGCCTCGCCTAAGTTAATGTCAGTCAACACGTCTCCACTGAGCACGAGGAACGTGCCGCGTACGAGATGACGCGCGTGAGCCACCGCCCCTGCGGTACCTAACGGAGTCTCCTCCTGGAGGTAACGCACCGACACGCCAAACTCAGAGCCGTCTCCGAGGTAGTTCCTAATAGCATTTCCGAGATAAGCAACGGTCACGATGATATCGGTGACCCCGTGCGCAGCCAGGAGTTCGATGACATGCCCAATCATTGGTTTGTTCGCGATTGGCAACATCGGCTTTGGAGTTGTGCTCGTGAGTGGGCGTAAGCGAGTTCCTTCTCCTCCAGCGATAATAACTGCCTGCATTACAACCTCCCATTCGACTGCTGCGGCCGCAACGGTCTTGCTAGGGTAGTTCTTCTGGGTGAGCTGTTCTCACAAAGTTTAGAGCATAGAGAGCGAGCGCGACGTACAAAAGAACAACTGCCGCCGTCATTAGAACGATGGCTACAGTTCTTACGACCGGCTGACTCAATCCATCGCCAAGAACTACCAATGGAAATCCTAGTAGCAAACCGAAGGTGCCGGCTTTCCCGATCCAGACGACGTCGTTGCGGTGGCGGTGAATCAGCAGGTCAGCAAGGACGGTAATCCCAACAAGTATCTCACGTGCAAGCACAATCACGAGCAACCATGTAGGAACCAGATGATCGACAAGCGCAGCCACTGCAATCACGATAAGCACGACACGATCGGAGAGAGGGTCAAAAACCTTGCCAAAGGTAGAGACCGCTCCGGTACGACGAGCGACATAGCCGTCGAGAAAATCGGTGATCCCCATCACTGCCAGGAGAATTGCAGCTGCGACATCCTGGTGGCCTTGGCGCAGCAGTATCCACACAGGTATCAGTAAGACCAACCTGATCGCGGTGATGATCGATGGCACAGCGGCACGGATAATTGATGGCAGCCGATGCGTGTTCACGGTTCCCAGCATAGGCTGACAATCAAATCGCCGGAATTCCCCAATAACTATTGCAGCTGCTGTAGAATGAGGGAGTGCCACAGGGATCCATGCTTTCGCTCGTCGTGTTCCCATCTACCATCGTGTTGATGGGAATCGTCGCGTTGCTGGTGGGTTGGAGGCGTCACGCACGATTCATGGACTCCATACGGGCTAGAAGAGCCGCAGAGTTCAATGCAAGCCATCTCTCTTCTACGATGGCATATGAACCCGAAGTGCTGATCACTAATGTTATGCGAGCTGACCAATCTATTCTCATCGGTTATCAGCCCTACCTCCAGTCGGAACAAAGAGCGCCAAAGGCACAAGGTACCTTTGTCGTTTTTGGCTCTGATAGTGATGCCTTTGAGCGGCTGGAGAGCTGGTGCGAACAGCAGGCTTGTATTCGAGTCGAACTCGACCACCTGGACAACCTCCTCCGTCTCTGCCGTTCATATACAACTGAACAGATTGAACTTTCTATGGTCCCTAAAAAGAATGTTGGGTAAGCCCAACGACGGCAGTTAGCATGTGAGAAGTGACCAAGACCACTGCTCTTTATGCCACCCACCTTGGGCTTGGCGCCAAGATGACTCAATTTGGTGGCTATGAGATGCCGCTCGCTTACACTGAGGGGACGATTGCAGAACATCTCGCAGTTCGTAACGGTGCTGGCGTCTTCGACGTCAGCCACCTCGGCAGCGTAGAGGTGTCGGGTCCAGAGGCTTTTGCACGCTTGCAAGCAGTCTTTACCAACGATCTCGGTCGAATTTCGGCTGGCAGAGCTCAGTACACCCACCTACTCGATGAGAACGGTTCGGTACTCGATGACATTATCGTCTGGTGGCTAGAGGATACTCGTTTCCACGTCATGCCTAACGCCGCCAACACGGAGAACGTTTTAGCCAACGTTGGTGGTGATGACATCACCGACTCTAGAACGATACTTGCAGTGCAGGGACCAGAGGCTAGGGCACACGTAGCTGATCTGATCTCGGTCGCCGAACTCCCGAGCAAAAATCGTATCGTTTATGGAAGTTACCACGGCACCCCTGTGATCATCTCTGGCACTGGCTATACCGGAAGCGATGGGGTAGAGCTCTCAGTGCCAAATCAGGTGGCAGAGGATTGTTTTCTTGCCTTGATTGAGGCAGGTGTCAAACCTTGCGGGCTTGGCTCTCGCGATACGTTGCGTCTTGAGGCAGGCTTGCCTCTGCACGGGCATGAGCTTGGCGATGGCTTGACTCCTCTTAATGCCCGACTTGACTGGGTTGTCAAGTTCGACAAGGGTGAATTCCCTGGAAAGGCAGCGCTTCTTGAGCAGAGAAATAGGGGAGTCTCACCGCTAATCACCGGTCTTACTACCGACACCCGAGCTCCACTTCGGACTGGAGAACGCATCTACTCGAATCAAGTTGAGGTTGGTTGGGTCTCTAGTGGCGGTTATTCACCGTTGCGCAAAGAGGGCATTGGGCTGGGTTTTCTAAACGCCGATGGCTCAGAACCGATCTACCTAGAGCGAAACGGATCGACGCTCGCTATAGAACGTTGTGCGTATCCATTCGCCGCTATGGGCTGATGCTAACGCACCTGATGTTCGTCCGCGTGAATGCTACGATCACTACTATGAGGGCCTCCTGTGTTGAGGCCACACACCTGACTTAACTAGAAGAAGGAGGATCGGTTGCCGTCTTTTGCGCCTCATACTGAGGAGGAGATCGAGCAGATGTTGACAGATTTAGGGATGAGCTCGCTCGAGGAGTTATATACCTCGATTCCATCTACGTTGATGCGAACTGAGCCTCTAGCCTTACCAAAGGATCTGTCTGAGATCGAGGTTCTTGAGCAATTCTCACGTTTTGGTGCAGATAACTCTGCCGTCAGAAGCTCACTGATAAGTTTTGCTGGCGGAGGCGCCTACGATCATGACCTATCCGCAGCCGCCCGCCATCTTGGGAGCCAATCGGCGTTCGTCACCGCCTATACGCCCTACCAACCGGAGGTGGCTCAGGGGGTGCTGCAAGCGCTCTTTGAGTTTCAAACCATGGTTGCACGTCTCTTCGGTCTACCGATCGCCAATGCGTCACTATATGATGGAGCTGCCAGTTTGGTAGAGGCCGTTAACATGGCAGTCGGCTTCACGAAACGACAACGTGTTATTGTCTCGACCGGGGTGCATCCAGGTTACCGTGAGGCTCTGGCCACCTTTGGTGCGGGGACCCACCTCGAGATCGAACACCTTGGTCTAGCGGCTGATGACAGCACTATTTTCGGATCCAGCGATGGTGACCATGCAGGGGCAGCAGCCGTCATAGTCGGCTACCCGAACTACTTTGGGGCTATTGAAAATATTGAGCAAGCGCGCGCATTAGCAGATAACGAAGAGGCACTTCTCATCGTCGTGGCAGACCCAATTGCGCTTGGACTGTTACGCTCTCCCGGGACTCTTGGCGCGGATATAGTGGTCGGGGAGGGCCAGTCACTTGGCATACCACTCTCCTTCGGAGGTCCATACTTGGGACTTTTTGCTGCCAGAACCGAGTACGTCCGCCTCATGCCTGGGCGCCTAGTTGGAGAGACACGCGACCTCGAGGGGCGCCGATCCTTTGTGACTACGCTACGCACCCGAGAGCAGGATATCCGCCGTGAGAAAGCGACCTCAAATGTATGCACCAACCAGACCCTGATGGCCATCCAAGCAGCCATCCACATGGCTTGGCTCGGCAAGCGAGGTTTCCAACTCTTGGCTAGGCGAAACTACGATGGCGCTCATTATCTGGCCTCACGACTTAGCGAGATCGGTCTCGTTCCTAGTACAGCCAAGTTCTTCCGCGAGTTCACGGTGCATACCATGGGAAGTGCCACTGAGTTGCAACACCGCATGCTTCAACATGGTTTCCTGGCAGGAGTTGTTCCACCGAACCTCGATGATCGCTTGGTGTTTGCCGTGACCGAGGCTCGCACTCGAACAGAGATTGATGGCTTTGTCGATTCACTGATGAAGGAGTTGAGATGAAATTTTCGATGGCGAGTGCCCCTGGTGGCCGTGCGGCCTCCTCGCCGCTCATGGGTGATGCTGAAGAACCGACAATCTTTGAACTGTCGGTTCCCGCCCGTCGCTCCTTCTCGCTTCGCGACACCGCGGTGCCGTCGATGGATCTAGACGAGATTCAGTCTTGGGTGCGCGAGGACGCTGTTGAGCTCCCAGAGGTATCTGAGAGAGATCTCGTGGCGCACTACACCCGTCTCGCGAGCCGCAACTACTCAGTTGACCTCGGAGCCTATCCGCTTGGCTCTTGCACGATGAAGTACAACCCTAAGTTCGCCGATCAAGTGGCAGCCATAGACGGGCTCACAAACGTGCATCCTTTAACACCACCGGAGGCGATCCAGGGCTGGCTGCGACTCCTGGACGAACTTGAGCACTATGTCTGTGAGATCACTGGTATGGCACAGGCGACTTTGCAGCCGCCGGCAGGAGCGAGTGGTGAACTCACTGGGCTCCTCATCATGAGGGCATACCATGCGTCCCGCGGTCGTAAGCCTACGAAGGTCGTAATCCCTGACTCAGCGCATGGAACTAATCCCGCATCAGTCTCATTAGCGGGATACGAAGCCGTCACCGTTCCGAGTGGCGCCGACGGTCTAGTCGATCTTGCCAAACTCCGTGAACTCGTCGACGAGAACACAGCTGGGATCATGCTCACCAACCCTAACACGCTTGGCCTCTTTGAGCGTGAGATTCGCGAGATCCTAGATGTGATTCACTCTGTCGGGGGTCTCGCCTACTACGACGGTGCGAACTTGAACGCTATAGTAGGCGTTGCACGCCCTGGCGATATGGGTTTTGACATTGTTCATTCCAATCTCCACAAGACCTTCGCCACCCCCCATGGAGGTGGGGGACCAGGGGCTGGTCCAGTGGCAGTTGTGGAGCATCTAGTCGACTTTCTACCTGGTCCACTACCACGTTCGCTCGATGGAGGGGCCTCTTACACCTGGGTGACGCCCGAGCGCTCCATCGGCAGGGTTCATGCCTTTTACGGCAACGCAGTTGTACTAGCGAGGGCGTTGGCATTCATGCAATACCTAGGCAGGGATGGGTTGCGAACGATGTCCGAGCTGGCGGTACTCAACGCCAATTGGCTCAAGACTCGCATAGCCGACAGCTTCGAGGTTGCGTACCAACAACCGTGCATGCATGAATTTGTGGTCTCGGCTGAGCGGTTGAAGGCGGAGACCGGCGTTCGAGCCCTGGACGTCGCCAAGGCCCTTCTAGACGCTGGGTTTCACTCACCGACCGTTTATTTCCCTCTAGTTGTGCACGAGGCGCTTATGATAGAACCAACCGAAACCGAGTCGCCACAGACGCTAGAGGCTATCGCGCAGGCTCTAGAGGAGATAGTGGCTACCGCCCGGACGGATGCGGCGGCGGTGTTCGCCATGCCGCGTAACACCCCTGTTCGGCGTCTCGATGAGGCGATGGCGGCCAGGAAACCGATCCTTACTGAGGATCAGCGGCAGTAGTCTTTCTGGCGTTCTTCTTTCGCTTAGATAGTGCATGAAGATAGAGGGCTATGGTGAGCGCAAGTACCACCAAGGTCTCCACCATAAGTTCCATGATGGCGGAATGGAACTCAGACGAGCTGACTGTTTTGTGTATCGTCGATAGTTGCGCACCCAGGACAAGAATCCGACGCACAGAAGAGACTATGCCAATAATGAGGAACGGCCGTAGCTGAAAGCCACCGTTCTTCAGGTGGTTGTAGACCGTACTCATCAGCTCTAGCAAGATGATGACAAAGAGAATCTCATTCAGTGTCGAGACTAGCGATCTAGTAACGTCACCGTTGAGATCGATACTGAACAGACTATGTACAGCTTGGTAGAGGACGGCCGCAGCCATCAATGCCAAAAACAGGGCTACGATGAAGTAAAATACGGTTTCGGTTCCCGAGATATAATTCGCTAATTTTGAGGTCTTGATAGGGGAGTTGCTCATGTGCAGGGTAGCATATCTGCTCGACTGGCGATGATGGGCCACCTGTGATCGAATATCGCCATCGAAGTGCCCGTATCGCTCTTCTTGGGGTTACAGCTATATGGGGTGTTACCTTTTCGCTGAACCAGGTAGCTCTCCATTCGATAGGTGCGGTGACGCTGACATTCTTGCGCTTTCTTGTCGCCTCCGTGTTTCTACTTGTCGTGTTTGGCCTACGCCGATCGTTCTGGCGCAACTTCGGCCGTGTTGAGCTCACCGGCGGCCTAATGACAGGGGCATTACTCTTTGGCGCCTACTTGACTCAGACCGAAGGTCAACGCTACATCTCGGCATCATTAGCTGGATTCCTGACTGGTCTCTCGGTCGTCCTGGTGCCGATCTTTTTTCTTACGCTTGGGCGCAGGCCGACCAACCTTCAACTCGCAGCCACCATCATTGCATTAATTGGACTTTACCTACTTGCTGGCCCACAAGATCACGGTCGTCTACTCGGTGTTGCTCTCGTCGTCGCCTGTGCGCTCCTGTTTGCACTACAGCTCGTAGTTGTAGAACACTACAGCAATACCATGGTGGCCATCATCCGCTTCACATTGATCCAAATGGCAACGGTCACCGTGCTCGCTGGGGCAGTCGCCCTGCGACCTGATGGGAGCGGCCTGATCCCGCTGCACGCCTCCAACGAAGCATGGGCAACAGTATTGATAAACGGGATTGGAGCGTCAGCGCTAGGTTTTCTGGCTCAGACCTGGTCGCTTCGTTGGTTGAGTTCTATCGAGGTTTCGGTTATCTACACTCTTGAGCCAGTATTCGCCGCCGTGATCGCCTTCCTTGCCCTTCATCAGAGCGAGAGTATCCGAATCTGGATTGGTGGTATGGTTGTGGTTGCATCTATGGTGCTGATCTCGATTGCGACGCCTAACGAGAAGCCTGGGCTATGGGATCCCCAAGAGTCCTCTACCTAAGGGACTAAAGTCACTCGCTGCTGCCAACGTCCATGGTTCTGGGTTGTTTTCTCTACGATGAAAGGCGAGATGAAGGACGATCGTGGTTGAATATGCAGACAGCAACGCTGCAGTAGGTGGCGAAGGACCTCCAGTGCGATTTGTTCGCGACTTCGTGGATCTAGAGCTGAACTGGGAATTAGCTGCTCTGCAGATTATCCAGCATCCGAGCAGCTGGCTTGGAGAGCTCCTCACTGGGACAGAGCTAAGCCAGAGTAGCGTACAGGCTCGTATGGACCTTAAGGCGGCTGGGATCTTTGGCGCCTCAGTCCTTATAACCCTGGCCTCGCCATCACGATCTAGGGACAGTGTCCTTTTCCCTATTACCTGGTCCCCTGTATCGGGTTCACGGCTGCTGCCCACCTTCGAGGGAACGCTGGGCATATCACAGATGGGAGTCGATATCAGCCAGCTGTGGATCGAAGGGACATATCGCGCACCATTAGGCAGGACTGGGCAGCTGATGGATCAGGCGGTATTCCATCGTCTTGCTGATTCGAGCATCCGTGGATTCTTGCTTCGACTGGCGCGATCAATAACCTCTAAGGCCAGCGAGGAGTAATACCACGCTCCGATAGCGGTGCTATAATAACTAGATCTGGTGTCAGCAACATGGCAAGTAGGTGATCCTATTTACTGTCGATCGTCAATCTTGATCGCACTTCACGCAGTTGAGTAGGATCGTGCAGGGTTCGCGAATCCAACTCTTGCCTAATGGACAAGGTTTGGACCACCGTCTGTTAAAGAACCGTTGCATCTGAATGATAAATGGTGGGTGAGTCTACTTTTTACGATGCACCCATTACAGGGTGTTCGACCCGGACTCGGCTCTCGCTAGTCCAGGAGTTGTTCTTGTTTGAACGAGCATGGCCAGTGTCACCACTGGTCCGATTCGGTGGTTAGGCCGATCCGAAATCTGCATATCCAGCGTATGACGACGGCGACCCGCAGATGTCGTAGCCACGCCCCATGATGAGGGTATGAGTGGAATTGGACGGCCGCGCGGTCTGAGCATGCAGGACTTCTTCAGTCGCTATGGTACCGAGGACCAATGCCGGGAGGCTCTCTTTGC
>DAHXNM010000061.1 GCA_027365375.1 Ferrimicrobium sp.
ATATTCTGACAAGCACAGAGAGATAATCCAATCAAATATGGAAAACCATATTGGCAGGGAAAAGGAAATCATGATCACGGAGGGATCGCCCCGTGGACAACCAGCGACGGCAGCCCTTCTAAGGTTGACAGCGCCGCCGAACGGTCCGGAGAGGCCAGAATGGCGGCGAGCTGACGAGCGCTCGAAAACGGATCTTCTACTCCAGCCGATCTCAGCCTAGCTCTACTTTTTGCGATCCGATCGACGATCGCCTGCCGCTCCAGCTGCGAGCGTGGCTGCGCCACCACGATCTCCAACGGCTCCTCCGGATCTGGATTCAACAGCGCGGAAAGCGCCAGCTCGCTCGGCTGCCCCACCCCTGCTCGTCCTGTAGATCCGAGCATACTGACGATCGAGAGGACACGTTGTGGCTCCTCTATCAGAAACTGTTGGGCAACCATCGCGCCCATCGAGACTCCGACTAGATGGACGCTCTCGATCTCGAGATGATCAAGAAGTTCCAGAAGATCATCCGCCATGTCGGCAAGTGTGTAAGGCGCGAATTCACGACGCCCTAAGTAGATCGAGAGTAGATCAGGAACGCCGTCGCTCACCATTCGAGTTGAGAGACCACTATCACGCTGATCGTAGGTCAGCACCCGATAGCCGGCTGCAAGAAAGTTTTCGATAGCCCACGCTGGCCAATCGGTTAGCTGCCCGCCAAGTCCATGGACAAAGACCACGACCGGACGACCTGGCGGACCGATGAGCTCGTACTCCAGTCGCACCCGCGCAGGGTTAGCCATGAGCGAACTCACAGACAAGAGTTACCGCTGGGTTGGGCAGCACGAGGCCCTCTTCAAGCGCAGCCTGGATCGCAACGTCCTCGCGCGGGGTCAAGCAGAGCCGTCGTCGAGTCGAGATCACCTGGGTAGCCGGGTCTGAGGCTCGACGCACTCCAGCGCCAAAAACCACCTTAGGGGTCATCCCCATCATGATAAGCGCCTCAACCGCCTCAACCGCACTTGGGGTCGAGGGTCGCTCGAGCTGATGAAACTGCCTCCAAAGAAGATTGAGTCCATAATGGGGATGATAGAGGGTCATCTCGAGGACCACCCCCTCCTTCGCGTGGGCGATCAGCCCACCCAGAAACCCAAAGAGATCATCAACGTTGTAGATGACGTTCTGGGAGGTCACCACGTCATAGAGCTCCAGGGCTGGCTGGAGCTCAAAAAAGTCACCGACTCTTGTCTCGACAAGCATCTGAGGAATTGACTCGCTCTCAAGCGCTAGTGTCTCTAACATCGCAGCATCGCGGTCGAGTGCTAGCAGAGATTGGATAGACGAGCCGATTGGTAGTACGCAAGCTCCTGCACCTGCACCCACATCGAGAACACTCCGGGAGGGAGAACGATCCAACAAGTCGACGATCGCCTCCTGCGTATGATTCAATGATCCATCGTAGACAGGGGCGAACGCCCTCGGATCGAATGACCAAGGAGACTCTGGTGCAGCAGCTAAGAGATCCTCGGGTATCGCCCACTCACGCAACTCTCTTGACCAACGACTGGCGAGCTCATCTCTGGCCGCTTGACCGATAATCACTTGCTCCCTCGCTGTTGGCCATCGAGATCGCGCAGGAGCGACGTTTTAGCCTGCTCGAACTCTGAGTCGCTTAAGAAGCCACCCGCGCGCAAAATCGAAAGTCGCTCAAGTCGACTCAGCGAATCTGCATTCGTGTTGTTGGTGCCGGAGGCAGACAGCTCCGGGCGATCTGCATCCCCAAGGCTAGTGAGCAGCTGACGAAGTCGTACCGGGTTCGGCACGAACGTGACGAGCTCGTCGCCGAGCGCATTTCCAGAGTCGATATGAAGCCGTCCGAAATGGAGAATCCTACCGATGATTCCCTGCTCGGTGGTGATGTCATTGACGTGACGCAACGGGATCTCACTCGTTCGACGCAGTAGCACGCCCCGCGAAAACCGAACCCGTCGGTCGGTGATCACCAACAACTCGAAATACCACTGCAACCCCCTGAATATCAGGTTTATCGCCGCCAGCGCCAAGATTACCAACCCAGTGAGACTCAACAAGGCGAGATTAAAGGTTGTCAACACAATAGCGATGATGCACGTTGCCACAAAGGTAGATATAGGTCCGAGCACCAACCACCAATGCGGATGGACAACCGCTACCACCCTCTCACCTGGGTCAACCATGGCGCCAAGCATACGTTGCGTGCGCAAAGAGAGTTGTCCGAGGCCTGATGTGATCGGCGGCTCGTGCTGGGTCATCAACCGCAACCTACGCGAGCTTCTGAGCGATCGTCGCAGCCGACTGTAGTACGCTGCCATCGGCGCCTTGGGTGACGGGAGCATACGTTGGCCGCTCCAGTGCCTCACGAATGTCGTTAGCCAGCTGCTCGGCTAAAGTCTGCCTCGGCTCGATGAAGAGGTAATGTGAGAGTGAACCAGGAATCGTATTCGCCTCATTCAGAAAAAGTTCACCAGCATCGTTAGCGAGGAAATCGATTCTCGTTACGCCACGAGCCTGAATCAGAGTGGCCGTTCTCTCCGCGATCCGACGAAGCTCCTCCTCCGTCTCCGGTTTCAGCAGAGCAGGTAGTTCGCGTGGCGCCGAGGCCATCCCCGTGCCAGGCTGATACTTGTCTGAGTAGGTCAAGATCGCTGCGGCCCCCCCTGTACGGGTTGGTCGTTCGATCGCGGAGAGTGTGAGCTCGGGATAGCTCCGGATAGCAATCTGGAGATCATAGAGATCGTCACGAAACGGTTCCACCACTGCGCCTGAACGAAGGTGTACACTGCTACGGATTCGATCACGAAGCGTAGCCTGGTCGCGTACCACCTCAATGCCAATCGACGAGCCACCAAAGCGCGGCTTCACGATATAGGGGCCCTCAAAGGGGATCTCACCGTCACCAGCCACCCGAGGAAGGACGGGCAGTCCCGCAGCTGCAGCAAGCGCCGCGAAGCTAAGTTTATCCATACCGATCGCTGCCGTCGCAGGGGATGGGCCGGTGTAGCGCAGTCCAGCGAGGTCCATCGTGGCCTGTATAGACCCATCCTCGCCGGGGCCACCGTGACAACAGTTGACGACCACAGAGACAGCCAACATCTCCAACTTGGGCCGAAGACCCGAAGATAGACTACCAAATCCTGACCGGCCTCCAACGATCAACATAAGAGGTTCAGCCTCGGCCGGGACTCCTTGTGCAAATGCCGGAGCCTCCAGGGTCGGAGACACACGATAGAACTCACCGGTCTTAGACCAGTAAATCCCAACGACTGACTTCTCGGTGCGTAAGAGCGCATGCGCCGCCTGCAGCCCAGTCAGAATCGAAATATCGTGCTCCGGTGAGGGCCCTCCAAAGAGAACCGCCGTCATCATTTCCATGTCAGCTCCACCACTCAACGACCTCCATGGTCTGAACCATCACGTGATTACCAAACGCGCCATACGACTCACTCTACTCCACCCAGATTAACTCAGACCTAGACGCCGCTCAAGACGTTCAATACTCCTAGGGCCAAACCAACGACCGAGAGGTAGCTCCACAACGAGGGTCATTGGTGTCATCGCCACTTGCCTACAACAATCGCAATGCCCTCCTACGGGTAATGGTCAGGGAGATCGTTCTCATAGAGCACGACGTCTCCTGGCTTGGTACTCCGTTTGATATAAGCAATAGCGCTCTCTCTGTCCTTCACGGGCACCACAGCCTCCAGCCGGCTCCCTTCGGCTGCTGCCTGAGCCTCGGCGGCTCCCCCCATCAGCGCACCACGATTGGTCACTCCGACAACCACGAGTTGATTTGCGACCTGACCTACAGCCTTGCCTAGCGCGTAGTTCTCTGGATACTGACGTTTACCAAGCTCTACCATCCCCGGCGTCACTACAAACTTCGTGGTCGTATCACCTCCACGCCGTTTGAGCGCCGCCAACGCTCGCCTAGCTCCGGCGGGGTTAGAGTTGTAGGTATCATCAAGAACCTCAACCCCACTATCTGGAACCACTGCAGTCACTAGCCGATTGGCGGGAGACTTGACCAGTCCAAGACGGGTTTGCAGTGCCTCAGGAGCTACACCGCACTCAAGAGCAGCCGCCACCGCGCAGGCGAGGTTTGTAGGAGCGATATCGCCCGCGTCTATCTTGGCGAGCTTTTGGCCATGGAGGTAGACGACGAGTTCGCCCTCCTCGTTCGGCTTAACGGTAACATCTGCATCGAGTTGGATCGCAGATACCTTCACAATCCGACGGTCAGTAGCGCTACCCGCAAGCGCCTTGGCCGCAAGCGCAAGCCGTGGATAGTCGATATTGATTATCACAACCGACGCCTGTTCTGTGATCTCCAGCTTCGCACGCAGGATCGACGCCTCTGAGCCAAAGCGCTCGAGATGAACCGGACCAAGCGCTGTTAAAACCGCTATCTCGGGAGGAATCCATGCGCATAGCGCCGCAATCTCACCAGGGCCGAAGGTTCCCATCTCAGCCACGAAGACCTCGGTGCCGGGAACCAGCCGTTCATTGATCGACCGAGCTAGACCTCCCCGATTGTTGAACGACGCCGGTGAGGCGATCGCCCGTACAGAACCTTCCAGCAGCGTCGCAAGGTAATTCTTCGTCGTCGTCTTTCCGAACGACCCGGTGATCCCAACCACTCGAGGGCGGACACGCAATAATCGCTCGGTGGCATCATCCACATAGCGCTGCAGGAGATGGTCCTCGAGCGGACGGGTCACAATAAGCGCGAGTTCGACCACCGCAGGAGCAAAAAACCCGGCGAGGAGAGCAAAGGCGAGTGGCAGCCCCACCAACAGACCGGCAAGGGTGACGATAACGTCAATAAAGCCAACAGCCACCAACAGCCGTCGCATCCTAGAGGTGAGAGCAAGCGGAGAAGTCCGCCCACGAAATCCCAGACCAAACGGAGTCAACAGCAGGCAGACGACCAGCAGAGCCGCAATAACGAGATGGACTTCGCTTCCAAAAGATCGGACGAAACTCCCGACCAGGAGGACAAGACTGACGACAAGCAACGCCTGGTTCACAAACGAGGCCCGATACCAGAGGGCAAAGAAAGGACCAATACGACCAGGCAGGTAGTGCTCTCGTTGGCCTACTCGAACCCACTTCAGCGCCGGAGTCTGAGCGACTACACCGATCAGAACGGCCACTACGACGGCAAGCTCATGCCCCATTGCTTCGGCCAACCTCCCGGACTAGGACCCAATCACTATAGTAGCGGAGACCTCATACCAGCCCTTACGCGACTAGCTTCTCAGACCGCTCACTCGGCCTGGCTGGTTGATGCTTCACATAGTAGACAATGCAAGTTAGCCAGCGGCGTCTCACTTGTCTCCTTGGGCGCGCGGGGTGAGATAGCGTGGCGAGTGATCTTGAGCTGTATACAAGTATGCGTGGTTGGGTTCAATCACCCGTGTAACCATTTGCCACTACCAATCCAGTTTTGGATCACCTCCACCATCTGGTGGAGGAGGCGAACTCGATACAGCTGTGTGCGATACTGTTGGTTACTCCCCTGTCCGCAATATTGCTCCATTCGCGATATTGGTGCATTCGCGAGTGAGACAAATCCATAACCAACCGGACTGGGGCGGCGGCTGCCTCCACTTCGGGTTAAGCGGATCTTCGGAAATAAGCGGTATTCCGGTACCAAGATCGACCAGGAATCGGCAAGTTGTTGAGCGTTCTGAGGTGATTGGCCAGATTGAAGCCGTCAATCGGAGAGGTCTAGGCTACACAACCCGTGAACGGGCAAGAAAAGCCAAGGGGTTCTCCCTGGTGTCTTACTTATTGGGTTGGTTGGTTCCTGTTACGAACCAAGTGCGCTAGAGATCTGCGTTGTCACCGGGGTAACAGTA
>DAHXNM010000062.1 GCA_027365375.1 Ferrimicrobium sp.
ACTCCGCTCTATCGTTTGCAGTGCGTGGTCGCCATGCATGAACCGTGTCCCCAGTTTATGAAAGGAAAGTAAATTTGTCAATTCAGAATGTAAAGATGATTACAGTGCTACCGATTACCCGCTAGTATCGCTGATACCAAGGCGGGGGTGCTGAGGAAAAGGGGGGAACCTGGAAATGCGTTCTAGTTGGATCAAATTTGCCGCTATCTCCGCTGCGAGCGTTATGTTATTGGCGGCGTGTGGCTCGACTTCTTCTACGACGAAACCGACTTCAAGCACCAAGGGCGGTGTTGCCTACTATGCCGAGGCAGCCGGAGCAAATCCAAACTATATCTTCCCGCTCACGCCAGGAGCCGATTTTTCAATCGCCAACATATCCCAGTTCCAGATTCTGATGTACAGGCCACTCTACTTCTTTGGCAAGGGCAACAAAGCAGAGATTAATTACAATTTATCGATAGGTAATGCTCCGGTATACTCGAACAACGACAAAACTGTGACCGTTACGCTTAAGAAGTACATGTGGTCAGACGGTCAACCCGTCACGGCTCGCAACGTCATCTTTTGGATGAATCTTCTCAAAGCCAATAAGACGAGCTACGGAGCCTATGTTCCGGGCGTGTTCCCAGACAACGTTGTGTCCTACTCGGCACCCAACTCCTCTACCGTGGTTTTCCATCTGAACAGATCCTATAACCCTGTATGGTTCACCTACAACGAGCTGAGCCAGATCACTCCGCTTCCGATTGCTTGGGACCGCACCTCCCTAAGCCAGCCAGCACCAAGTCCGACCGCACAGAACCTGCCTGACACAACCACTACTGGTGCCCAAGCGGTCTTCAAGCTCTTGAACTCCCAGGCTCAAGATCTCTCGACCTATGCCGCTAGCCCGATCTGGTCAGTCGTTGATGGGCCATGGAAGTTAAAGAGCTTCACGACAGCAGGTAAAGCCGTCTTTGTGCCAAATACCAAATACCGCGGACCAGTCAAACCAAAACTTACCCAATTTGTAGAACTACCGTTTACCTCGTCATCAGCCGAATTCAACGTGCTTCGCGCCGGCAATAATGCGATCACTTTTGGCTATCTTCCCACTACAAGTGTCAGCCAGAAATCCTATGTTCAGTCCATCGGCTATAAAGTCGAGCCCTGGATAGAGTTCGGTTTTTCATACTGGAACATGAATTTCAACAACCCCACGTTTGGGCCGCTGTTCAGGCAACTCTACTTCCGCCAAGCATTGCAGCACTTGGTCGATCAACCTGCTTGGGTAAAGAGTTTTCTAAAGGGCTATGCAGTGCCGAACTACTCACCAGTTCCGGTACTGCCCAGTAATCCATTCGCCGATGCACAGTCGAAACAAAACCCCTACCCATACTCGATATCTTCAGCCAGAACTCTCCTGACCTCTCATGGGTTTAAGATGGTAAACGGAGTGATGACCTGCGAGAATCCGGGTAGTAGTCCAACGCAGTGTGGTGCAAGTGTCCCCAAGGGCCTTGCGCTCACAATCAACCTTGAGTACTACTCAGGAAGCAACTCGCTGAACGAGGAGATGACTGCTTACCAGTCGGCAGCGAAGCAGGCTGGAATCGATATAGTCCTGACTTCGGCTAATGGTAATACGGTCTTTGCCGATGAAGCTCCATGCACTCCGGCGCAGCCATCCTGCAAGTGGCAGATGATCTTAGCTGGCACATGGGAATACAGCCCTGACAGCTACCCAACTGGGGGTGAGCTATTTGCCAGCGGTGCAGGTTCGAACTTTGGTAATTACGATAGTTCGACAGCCAACACGCTCATCGCCAACACGCATACTTCGTCAAACCCGACCGCCGCGCTGGATGCGTACCAGAACTTCATGACCAAACAGCTTCCAGATATCTATCGGCCGCTTCCCGATGCCTCTATCTCACTAATCTCAAACAAGCTTGGGGGAGTTACTCAGAACCCATACCTTAATCTGACTCCTGAGAACTGGTACTTTACCAAGTCATGAGTAGGAGTCGACTCCGCTCTATCGTTTGCAGTGCGTGGTCGCCATGCATGAACCGTGTCCCCAGTTTATGAAAGCAAAGTAAATTTGTCAATTCAGAATGTAAAGATGATTACAGTATTGTTGATTACCCGCTAGTATCTCTGATACCAAGGCAGGGGTGCTGAGGAAAAGGGGGAACCTGGAAATGCGTTCTAGTTGGATCAAATTTGCGGCTATCTCCGCTGCGAGCGTTATGTTGTTGGCGGCGTGTGGGTCGACCGCTTCGAGTTCGAACAACTCATCGTCATCTTCTTCGTCTGGTACCACGAAGGTAAAGGGAGGTACTGCATACTTCGCAGAGCAGCCGTTGTCGCCACCGACGTACATCTTTCCGCTCATGAATGGGGCAAACGAATCGAACGTGAACCTGTATGAGTTCGACAACCTCATGTTCAGGAACCTCTACTTCTTTGGCAAGAATGGAAAGGCGGAGATCAACTACTCACAATCGCTTGCGAATGCACCGGTCTACTCGAACAATGACAGGACGGTGACCATTCAGCTCAAGGGTTGGAAATGGTCGAACGGCGAGACTGTCGATGCACGTGATTTGGTATTCTGGATGAACCTGCTAAAGGCGAATACCAGCCAGTGGTTCGATTACGTGCCAGGATACTTCCCTGACAACGTCGTCTCTTATAAGGCGACTGGGCCGCTTACCTTTGTGATGCAGCTGAACAAGTCCTACAGCCCAGCCTGGTTCACCTATAACGAACTCTCTCAGCTGGTTCCGTTGCCACTAGCCTGGGACAAGACCTCGGCGGGTGCGCCTACTCCTAGCGCGACCAGCACTAGCGCGCCGGATTTGACGACCTCTGGGGCCAAAGCGGTCTATTCGTTCTTGAACTCAGCTTCGACCAGTCTCTCGACTTATGCCACTAATCCACTCTGGCAGGTGGTCGACGGCCCATGGCGATTGACCAGCTTTACCACCCAGGGTAAGGCGGTCTTCGTGCCCAACACCAAGTACTCGGGGTCGCCAAAGCCGACGCTGTCTCAGTTTGTCGAGTTGCCGTTTAGCTCCGACTCTGCTGAGTTCAACGTGTTGAGCTCGAGCAAGAGTATCAGTTATGGCTATCTACCGGTTAGCGACCTGCCACAGAAGTCTAGGGTTACCGGCGAAGGCTATAACTTCGTGCCTTGGCAGATCTTCGGCTTCAACTACATGCCAATCAACTTCAACAACCCGACTGTAGGTCCGATCTTCAAGCAGCTCTATGTCCGTCAAGCGCTCGAAGAGCTGGTTGACCAGCCGCAGTGGATCAGTACCTTCCTGAAGGGTTATGGAACCCCCTCCTACTCACCGGTCCCAACGGTGCCATCTAACCCGTTTGCCGACTCCGTCTCTAAGACCGTCCAGTATCCGTACTCGCCGACTAATGCCAAGAAGCTGCTTACCTCGCATGGTTGGAAGATGGTCGGTGGCGTCATGACCTGCGTAACCGTGGGCAGTGGAGCCAACGCTTGCGGCTCTGGTGTCAAAGCCGGCCAGACGATGAACTTCACTCTCAAGTACATCTCTGGGCTCACCTCAGCGACCGAGGAGATGACCGCCTTCCAGTCAGCGGCTGCGCAAGCGGGCATCAAGATCACCCTCAGCCAAGCTCCGTTTGCCGGTGTGATCAGCTACTCTGCCGCCTGTACTCCGTCTCAGGCTGCCTGTTCATGGGAGATGGCCAACTGGGGCGGTGGCTGGAGCTACTCGCCTGACTACTACCCATCCGGTGAGACCCTCTTCGCAGCTGGGGCTGGTTCCAACGACGGCAGTTATAGCTCTTCGACGGCCAACACCTTGATCGGAGCTACCTTGACCTCCTCAGGTACACAGGCGCAGTCGGCACTCAACGCCTATCAGAACTATATGGCCAAGAACCTTCCGGTGATTTACCAGCCTGCTACTGATGTGCAGCTCTCGGAGATCGCTACCAACCTCCATGGTGTGACTCCACAGAGCCCGTACGAGTACCTCACACCCGAGGATTGGTACTTCACGAAGTAGGTGCATGGTTGGTTAGAGTTTGATGTGAGTACGAATTGACGCCTCTGGGTCTTCGTGACCTGGAGGCGTCTGGGTGTCGAGAAAGGAATGAGCAGATAGTGTTGATGATTGCGAGTGCCAATGGAGCCATTGGAATCGATGGGGTGTGGGCTGATGTCGAGGGTGGGCTAGATCCAATTACCGTCGTTGAGCGCGCTGCTTGGTTCGTCGAGGATAATCTCGATGACCATAGCGTCGGGACTGGAGGACTGCCGAACCTAGAGGGAGTCGTTGAGCTCGATGCCTCCATCATGGACGGCAACTCGCGTCGCGCTGGTTGCGTGGCTGGGCTAGCTGGCTATCGCCACCCGATCTCGGTCGCTCGTGCGGTGATGGAACGTTCACCTCACGTACTGCTAGTCGGGGAGGGAGCCGCCAAGTTCGCCCACGAAGTTGGCGCCGAAGGGGCCGACCTTCTCACCGATTCAGCCAAATCCATCTGGGAGCATGCGGTAAAACAACTCGATCCGGGAGAGGCAGCGGACCCACTCACCCGAGTGATGGCGCTTACTACCGATCCGGAGAAGGCAGCTGGGACCGTGAACTTCCTCTACCTCGCCGACGATGGTTCGATGGCCTCATCAGTTTCGACGAGTGGTTGGGCATGGAAGTGGCCTGGCCGAGCGGGTGACTCTCCGGTTATCGGAGCTGGCAACTACTGTGATTCGCGCTATGGAGCGGCCGCCTGCACCGGTTTCGGTGAACTCTCCATCCGTGCCTCTACGGCTCGGATGGTGGTGCGCTATCTAGCTGACGGATTGAGTCCAGAGGATGCAGGCATCGCCGCCATTCGCGATCTTGAAGATCTCGTTGACTCCTCCAACAATTTCATAATGCACATCGTCATTTTGGGGGCAGATGGACGACACGCCGCCGTCTCTACCAAGGCAGAGACTATGTACGCAGTTCGAGAGACGGACTCTGACGGCGCCAAGCTCGTTCCTCGGACCTACGTTCCGATCGAGGGTTAAGCGTCTCGAGGAGCCGTTGGTTGGCGAATGCTTCGCCAAACCTCGAGAGCGATGGTTCATAGCGAGCAGTGAAAAGAGAAAGGGAGGATACGAAGTGAAGGTTTATATCAGCTTTGACATGGAGGGGATCTCAGGAATCGTCGACTGGGATCAGTGTACCGGAAACGGTCCTGCGGTAGCGATGGGACAGGAGCTCACCCTCGCCGAGATCAACGCCGCCATCGATGGCGCCCTGAAGGCTGGAGCGACTGAGTTCGTCGTCAATGACGCCCACTACCGTATGCAGAACCTCGATCCGAGACTGCTGCATGGGGATGCTACCTATATCTCTGGAGCGCATAAGCCGGGTTACATGATGGAGGGTCTGACCGCTGAGTTCGATGTCATCTTCTTTATTGGGTACCACGGCAGTATATCCGGTGTGGCTTCGGTGATGTCACACAGTTATAATCCTGCGGTCTTCACTGAACTGAGGGTGAATGACGTCGAGGTCGGAGAGAGTGGCGTGAATGCTCTCGTAGCGCTTGGCCATCGGGTGCCGATTGGGCTCATCAGTGGTGATCGTGCTACTGCCCTACAGGCGCAACCTCTCATGAAGCAGGCGATCATGGTGCAGGTGAAGGAGTCGATAACTAGGTTCGCCGCCGCTAACCTTCATCCTCACGTTGCTCACAAACTGGTGGCCGATGCGGCCGAACGAGCCGTCGAGGCTGCCAAGGGCATCGATCTTCCCGCGATCGACCTCCCGGCGACGATCTCGATGTCGTTTCAAACCGCAGACCAGGCGGAGCTAGCTAGTTGGATTGCAGGAGTAGAGCGTACCGATGTTAGAGCGTGTGCGATCAAGGGTGAGGATCCTCTGGCTCTCTACCGGGCCTTCGTTGGGGTGTGTTATCTGACCCGTCAGGCACAAGGTCGATAGATCATGGAACGGCGATTTCTCCACAGCGATATCTCCTCGATTGCCCACCTGCAGATCCCATATGTTGAGCTTCACGGAGCCAAGGATGGGCCTACGCTCACGCTGGTGGCCGGAGTGCATGGGTGTGAGTACACCTCACAACAGGCGGTGCGAACCTTTGTGAACGGCCTCGATCGCTCTCGTTTGGGTGGACGGATTAGGGCGGTTCCCACTCTAAATCTTGATTCGTTCTATGAACGCAGCCCGTTCGTCTCTCCGCGTGATCAGAAGAATCTCAACCGTTGCTTCCCAGGCGATCCAGAGGGGAGCTACTCGGATGCGCTCGCCTACTTTGTGACCGAGGAGTTAATCAAGGGATCGGACTACTTCATCGATCTTCACGCTGGAGACATGGTAGAGGATCTCTTCCGCTTTACCATATATGACGACTCTCCGGTACAGGATGAGTCTCGTCAACTTGCGGATGCCTACGGTTTTCCGTTCTCTATTCATCAACCTACACTGGATCCAGCGGTGACTGGTGCCACCTCTCAAATAGCTGGTGGACTTGGTATACCCTCGATTATCGCCGAGTCTGGTGGACGAGGTCTGGTCGAGTCCGAGGCGATCGAACATCACCTTCGGGGTTTGGCGCGCACCGTCGCTTACTTGGGGATGTACGAGCCAGATGGGGCGATCGAGCCAGATCTACCCGTTCGTCATCTCCATCGCTTTGTCTGGCTCCGCTCCGGTCAACAAGGCTGGTGGGCGCCCTCGGTCAAGGTGGGAGACGACATTCACGCCGGCGATGTGGTAGGTGTGGTCAGCGACCTCTTCGGGGAGACGCTCGAGGAGATCACCACCCCAGTCGATGGAGTCCCGGTCTTCTTGACCTCCTCGCCGGCGATGAAGGCCGACGGGTTGGTGATCGGGATCGCCGCTGATGAGGAGCGCTAGACCGAAGGAGATGCCGGCTTGTAACCGAAAGTGCATCGATCAGCCAGGTGCTGGCTCTCCCACTCACGGCTCAGTAGCGCATAATCTACCTCATCAGTTAGCTCTCCTTTGAAGAGTTCGTTCTCTTTGAGGTAGGCCTCTTGGCGCATTCCAAGTCGTTCTGCCAGCCGAAGTGAGCTTCGGTTACGGGCGTCGATTCGTGCTACTATTCGCCGAACTCCAAGCTCATCGAAGGCGATATGTAGTACTCCGTGCGCGGCTTCGGTGGCCAATCCCTGTCCCGAATACTCAGGGTTGAGCACCCAACCGATCTCTCCGTTGCGGTCATTGATGCTCGTGAGTTGGAGACTAATGTCGCCGATTACCACAGAGGATGCGACGTGTTCGACGCCGATAAGTAGGCCTTCGCCCTCACCGGAGAGTGAACGCGTCGCCCAGCGAGTCTCGAGTCGCTCTTCGATCTCGCCCCGCGTCATTGGCTCGGACGGAATGTAACGACAGGTGGACTCCAGTGAGCGGTATGCATGGAGGTTGTGGAGGTCTCCTATTGTGAGACCTCGTAGCTTTAGCCGTTGGGTCTGGCGAGGCTGGGTGAGGTCTAGATGCACTAAGCCCAGCATACCGACTGCGGTATTGGAGCGAGCGGCCGCGGTCTCGAAGGCATTCCGCTCTTCAGCTGATATCGTCCGTAACTGGTCAATTGTACACTTGGACTGTTGTAGCGACGGTGACTGATCGTGGTCGACTTAGAGGTGTGGTTTAGATTCAACTCAAGCCATCCCACCCACCATCAATAGACCTTCTCTAAATTGCTTGACACCCCCTTCATCTTGAGATATAATTCACAACTGCCGGGGTTTTCATTAAGGGGATCATCTCCTCTATAGGGGGTTAATGCATCTAGGAGATCTTCTCCTTCTGATGGGTCTTCCGGCTTTTGGGTGGGTAATCGCATAGCTCCTCGCTAAGTGTGTGCTATCGGTGACCACGTGTGCTGTTGCCGATGACAATCTATCTCTCCCAAAGAGATGAATTGCCAAAGAGATATCTCTGCCATTAGAGAGGAGTTCTACTACTATGCCTACCTATACCGCCCCTGGGGTCTACGTTGAAGAGGTTCCATCCTCTCAAAAGAGCCTGAGTGCGGCTGCAACCGCTATAGCCGCCTTCGTTGGCTTTACCCAGGTTGCACCGACTGACGATCCCTCCGATCCGGAGGGGACCAAGCCCCGTCTAGTAACCAGCTGGACCCAGTACGAAGAGCTCTACGGTGGCTTTGTCAACGGCTACATGCTCCCGCTCTCTGTCTATGGCTACTTCCAAAACGGAGGCTCGATCGCCTACATAGTTCGTATCCCCAACACCGAGCCCTCCACCGAGCCCTCGACGGTTGCACTACCAGCCGCCGATCGTGCCCTTGGAACCCCAGTGACCATAGAGAGCATCGATCCTGGCTCTCCGATCTCGGTCGTGATTCGCTCCGCTGAATCTGACGATGAGGGGCCCTCCCCCTTTGACCTTGACGTACTCTTGAACGGGACCCAGGTTGAGTCCTTTGACAACCTCACCCTCTCTCCCGGGGACCGCAACGTCGCAACCGTGGTCAATGCAACCTCAACAAAGGTCAAGATCAAGCTAGACCTCAAAGACGATGTCGACCTAGCGAACATGATCGAGGTCATGAAGCCAGGTACCTACCCACTCGTCGCCCCAGCTCCACTCCCAGTCCCGGTAACCGGTAAGAAGTTCACCGGCTCTGAGACCGCTCGTACCGGTATCAACGGCCTATCGATCGCCGATGAGGTGACCATGGTCATCGTCCCCGATCTAGTCACCGCAGCTACCCGCCCAGATGGTACCATCGACCTAGCCATGTGGAAGGCGGTTCAGACCGCACTCATTGGTCACTGCGAACTCCAAGGGAACCGGATGGCGGTCCTTGATGCTCCCCCAGGCATGAGCGTACAACAGATCAAGGAGTGGCGCTCTGATGTAGCTATGTACGATTCAGCCTTCGCCACCCTCTACTACCCCTGGATCAAGGTCGAGAACCCAGCTGGCACCAACGGCCAAAGTGAGGTCTTTGTCCCTCCCTCTGGTCACGTCGCAGGTGTCTGGGCTCGTACCGATGACACCCGAGGGGTCTGGAAGGCACCAGCTAACGACACCATCCGAGGCTGCCTTGACATCGAGCGTCCAATCACCAAGAACGAGCAGTCACTCCTAAACCCGATCGGAATCAACTGTATCCGCCCCTTTGGCACCAGAGGGATCCGGATCTGGGGGGCTAGAACCCTCTCCTCCGATAGTGACTGGCGCTATGTCAACGTTCGACGCCTCTTTAACATGGTCGAGACCACCATCTTGGATGGAACCCAGTGGGCGGTCTTTGAACCCAATGACGTCGGCCTCTGGGAGGGAGTAACCCGAACCCTGAACGCCTTCTTGGGTGGCCTCTGGCAAGATGGTGCCCTCTTTGGTGCCTCACCAGAGGAGGCCTTCTATGTCAAGTGTGACGCAGAGACCAACCCACCCGCCTCCATCGATGAGGGTCGCCTCGTCGTCGAGGTCGGTATCGCACCGGTAAAGCCCGCTGAGTTCGTCATCTTCCGTATTAGCCAACAAAAACAAGTAGCCAGCTAACCCAAAGGATTAGGAGAGTACCCCTATGGCACAGTTCAACCTGTTAAAGAACGACCCGTTAACGACTACCAACTTCTACATCGAGATCGATAGTGCATTTGTCACCAACGTCACCAGTGTCGATGGTCTAAACGTAGAGATCGAGGTCGCTGACTTCAACGAGCGCACCCAGAAGGGTCAGCTCGTCCAACACAAGGTCATGAGCAAGCCGAAGTGGAATGGTGAACTCACCATGAAGCGGATCGCTCCTCTTGACTCTGCCAACGACGACATCTGGAAGTGGTTCAACGATCTTCGCACCAAGGGCATGACCGCCACCACCCGTACCAAGCCCCGTCGTCACGGCTCTGTAGTGATCTATGACTCCGCTCTCACCGAGACAGCACGTTGGAACTTCTACGACGCCTGGCCCTCCAAGATCGAGTTCGCCAGCCTAGAGGCCTCCGCCAACGACGTCGCAGTAGAGACGATCACCCTCCAGTACGAGAAGCTCGAGCGAAAGAAGTAACACCACCAGTGAAGACCCAATACGAATTCCTCCTCCCCCGTGGCTACATCGATGAGGCTGGGGGAGTGGGTTTTGGGGTTGTGAGGTATTTAAAGCTATGGCGGTGAGGTTATCAATGACACCCCCCAGCCTGATCACGAAGGAGAGTTACGCCAATGAGCCCCTCTGACTCGAAGGCTTTTCTTCAGACCGAGGGCAAGGAACGGATACCTTGCCTTTTCAACCCTGCTGAGCTCCTTCTGCAGCTGCGTAATAATTGGAGTGGCGATCCGATGCCGGGTGGGGTGACTCCGACGCTTCGTTACACCGGATCGGGGACTGGCATCCTGCGCTTGACTCTCTTTTTCGACACCACGGATACGGGATCTGCTGTGACTAGCTACACCTCTAAGCTCGTTGGGCTACTTGAGGTCGACTCTAAGCTGCCTGGCACCACCGCGAGTACGAACAATGCGCGGCCGCAGTGGGTCGTCTTCAACTGGGGAGATTTCCACTCATTCAAGGCAGTGGTTGCCTCAGTGGATCTGGCGTTTGAGTACTTCTCGTCTACAGGTACGCCGCTAAGGGCTAGGGCAGCGCTTGTCCTCGCACAGTATGAGGAGGATATGGCCTTTGGGCCGCAAAATCCGACCTCCGGAACACCCAGACCTCACCGAGTTCACCGAGTCCAACCTGGCGAGACTCTCGACAGAATCGCTGCGGCACATCTAGGGGATGCCACCAGCTGGCGAGTGATTGCGCAGGCAAACGGAATAGAGGATCCGCTCGCGGTAAAGCCCGGCACTCTGCTCGCGATTCCGGAGCGTTCT
>DAHXNM010000187.1 GCA_027365375.1 Ferrimicrobium sp.
GCGATCGTTTTGCCCTCGTTCAACATCCGATCGCCCTCAGCAAGTTTTGCGATGACTTGATCTGGTGTGTGCTTCTTGGCCCAACATGAGCTTTCCTCCCATATCTATTTTGGTCGGTCCTCTCACATTAGAGGTGGATCAGATAGGGTTCACCACTCCAGAATTCCCGTTCCGTCGACATAGCGAATCACACTGATCACAATCGAACCTGTAGTCTCCCCTGGAATTGCAAACTCGTCCGCAACTCCTGTGTCTGAGGCAACAACTGCGACGACTCACATCTCCGCTTCGGGTTCTGCCAACCCCCAAAATGCTGACACAGATCCATGACCCCCTCGCCCAAGATTCAACAAGGGCATGAGATAGGACAACTCGTCCAAGTCGCTTCGCACTCCGCTCTCAGCGATTAGTGAGCCATCCATGCAGGTCCACGACCGCGTGGGCACTATCGACTATCTGGTCGTCTGTCGCGCCGAGAAAATCATTGTGATTCTTGATATCGCTTGCTTGCTGCTCTCGATCATGAAGCGGGCCGGGTCGAGGGGTCATCCACAATGTCTTTGAAGAAGCTTCACCAGCAAATGGAGTTCCACAACAAATATATATTTACGGCTGTTAGCATGCGGTATGAGAATGGAGACTGATGATGGATAATGAGCTAGATGCAAGCAAGTACTATCGAAAGTCAATTGCCGAAGCACTGAATCGAGCTCTATTCCACTATGACGAGCCGGCCGCGAACCATTCTAAACGGGTAGGCACTCTCGCCGGATTGCTCGCCATCCAGCTCGACCTTGATCGTCCTAACCGCACACTTGTCGCACAAGCAGGCATCGTTCACGATGTTGGCAAACTGGGGATCAAGCGCGCAATCCTAGCCAAAGCGGGCCCGCTTACTCCAGACGAACAAACCGAAGTGCGGCGTCACTCCACTATCGGGGCCGAGGTGCTATTGGACATATCGCCAGACCTTACCCCCATCGCGGAAGGCATCCGGTCCCACCATGAACACTGGGATGGGGCAGGCTACCCGAACGGACTAGCTGGCAAGAAGATACCTTTGTTCGGACGAATACTGGCCGTCGCAGATGTCTATGATGCACTAACCAGCCCACGAGTGTATCGAGAGTCGTGCTACACCTCGGACGCGGCGAAGGGCTATATCGAGGAGCACGCAAACACGCAGTTTGACCCTGAAGTTGTTGCTGCAATGCTGGATCTTCTTCGCCTGCAGAATCACCTCTTGCCCTCCTTGTCCAGCTGAGTTACTTGCAATGGACACGCATGTCGAACAATGCGACGTATCGCACTTTTAAGAACGGCTATAGAATCCCCCGCAAAGACTATCTTTCTCATTTCCAGCATTGACGATGGTCAAGGAGTTGGCCCGATAGAAACCCATATGGATCCTCTAATCCACGATTCACCCTAGCCCATGCAAGACAGCGTCTTTTCGCTGAGAGTCTGGACAGCACGTGCAACGGCGGCTATGCAGTAGAATAGAAAAAGTATAGTCGCGCTCGACTAGGACGGAGATGGGGCGTTGTCCACTATTGATGACCTAGCGCTTTGCTACTGGTACTTTTGCCCGGGTTCACCAACCGAATCGTTCGGGACATGGTCTTCCATAGAGGAGGTCGAAGACATCTTGGCAGCGCACGAGGCAAGCTGTCGGTATGGCCACGTAATACTTTCTGGTCCACGGCTCGGTCGATCTTGGGGCGCAAGGACTGTAGTCCGCATTCGTCCGTCTTCCCCCAAACCGATGGGACAGCGGCGCGTATCATGACAAGCGGGTGTTGTCGCAAGACAACCACTTAGCCTCACACATGCGAGACCGCCTGTCAACTCATAATTCCATCTGAGGCGGTGATCCACATGGGATCCGAGATCTAAGGTACTCCTCTCTCCCCCACTCGTTAGAGCTGGTGTGCTGCAATTAAGAGGTCAGCTAGCCGAAGAAATGAATGCGAGCTACTTAACAACTCGGGTGAGAAGAGCGAGCGACGCCATCCACAACCTCTGTGCCGTTGATGGGTCAATCGCCCACTCCCTCACGCCGTTACCATTCTCAAACAAATCGGCATCATTGCGGACTGTAGCTGCGTCATTGAACTCGCTCAGGTGATGGCCCCCAGTGTGAGAAAATTCGGGAGATACCGCTGGAACAAGAGTGGTGGCCGCCCCTTGCTCGGCATTCTTACACACAAATACACCCGCTTCCTCAGCTTCTGCTAGGTAATCCTTTTGCCTCTGTGTGAAGTCCATTTGTAACCCGGTTGCCACACCACCGGGATTGAAGGCATTAGCCACGATGCCATCCGCTCTCCACTGGCGCGTAGCTTCGACCGTAAAGAGCGAGTCAGCGGCTTTGGGCCGAGCGTACGCAGCTTGTGGGTCATATTCGCGACGTTCGAAGTTGATATCGTCGATTACAGTCGGGGACCGCGTATGGCCACCGGTGCTCAGAGAGACAACTCGTGCCTCTCCCCGAACACGAGTGCCATTTGATAGAGCATCATGCAACCCGAGGCTTGGGGCGAAGTGACCAAGACAATTATTGGTAACAAATTGCAGCTACCAGCCCTCTGGCGCTCGGAGCGGCGTACTCGGGATGATTCCGGCGTTGTCGACGAGCAGATGCAGAGGGCAATTCCAGCCGTCGACAAAGCTAACGACGGAGGCAGTGTCTGCCGGGTCGAGCCAGGCTGCCCTCACGCAGTCGTTACCTGCAGATCTCACGATGTTACCTGCCTCGACCGAACCAGTACTGATGTTGCGTACTGCTAGCGTTACTTCAGCAAGCGCACGAGCGGTCTCAAATCCGATACCTGAAGATGCACCGGTGACGATAGCACGGAGGTTGCCAAGATCGAGACCCGCTACAACGTCGTGAGCGCTACTTGTTGCATTGAATTTACTCGTGATAAGTGAATCGTGCGTCGACAAAATGGGAGACCCAAAACGTAATTGCGCTTCACTCTAGGGGTGCTTGTCAAGTTGATAGGTTGGGAACATAATGATCTAGCAGCTTCACCATATGGCAAGATTTGCACAGACGCCTACAGCAATCAAGCACATCGTTACCTATTCGTGCTAGAGCTGACATCGCCCTCTTGGTCCTTGCTCGGCGCAACTCTAACGTAAAACCTCGGTCGACCGAAGACAGTCGACCGATTTGGCCCCACCACACCACCCGATGACCCGGCACTGGCTTAATCATCTCCCTGGGCTCAGCGAACCACTATGCTCGGTTGCCGTGTTAGACGCCGACCGAAGCTTGCAGATCGTCCTAGAGCTCTCCGGGACGTTCGTTTTCGCGCTCAACGGAGCCTTGACAGCCATGGAGGCCGAAAACCTGGATCTAGTGGGCGTTGTCGTACTCGCAGTTCTTACCGCGTTAGGCGGTGGGATAATCCGCGACGTGCTCATTGGATTCTTGCCTCCATCGGCATTACGAGACTGGCGCTACTTGACGGTCGCCGGAGGGGCGGGTATCATCGCCTTTGTTGCCCGTAGGCTATGGGTCCATGTCCGTGTCCGGCGTCTAATGACCGTATTCGACGCTGCAGGCCTTGCCTTGTTCTGCGTCACCGGAACCACAGTCGCCTACGCCGCTCATCTAGGTCCCTTCCAATCCGCGGTGCTTGGCACTATCACTGCTGTCGGCGGTGGCACCATTCGTGACGTGGTCATCAGGAGAGTACCAACCGTACTCTCGAGCGGCCTCTACGCTGTGCCAGCTGCTGGTGGCGCGATCCTGACTGCGCTGGCTCTCAATTTTCATTTCTACGATGGACTCCTCGCTGTTGCAGCAGCGTTGCTGTGCTTCACCATTCGAATGGTTGGAGTTGCATTCAACCTCAATCTCCCGACCTCGCATCCACACCCTTGAGCCTCAACCAATCGATCCCATGCATGACGATGGGAATGGTATTCCATATAGAAATTCGACTAGCAACATCGATATTTGCGAAGCCCACGGCAGGAGGCCTAAAGATCGACTCTGGTCCGCTAGCTAGACGGTGACCTAACCATCTACGCACACGCAAGCCGTACGAACAGCAACCCGAAGTATAACCCACCGACCCGCCCGTTGTTGGCGACACCAAAGCTGGCTAGCCCTACGCGT
Source organism: Ferrimicrobium sp. (assembly GCA_027365375.1). Lineage (GTDB taxonomy): Bacteria > Actinomycetota > Acidimicrobiia > Acidimicrobiales > Acidimicrobiaceae > Ferrimicrobium. The sequence goes on from DAHXNM010000187.1 coordinate 4,133, forward strand.
CAGTGGATTGCACGTCTGATGACGATCCTGTTTGT
>DAHXNM010000070.1 GCA_027365375.1 Ferrimicrobium sp.
TGAACATAAATGCTAAGCATACCAGCTGTTATACCCTGTTAAGGCCTATATAGCACTAGTAATATTCCTTAGGGCACTACATTCAAAAACCCCCCAACCCCCTGACCAGGGAATCCTCTCGTTTCACCCCTCAAAGAGGGCTAAAACAGCGCAAATAAAGGCCAAATCAGACCCTACTAGGACCTGTTTTGGCCCAGTTTTGGGGGGTCAATCGAAAGTTGGGTTAAGGTGGTCGATAGATGATGGATGGTCAACGCCAACGCGAGGTCGTAAGTGCGCTAGAAAGAGCGCTGCGCGCGGCGGTTGTCGGGAATGTGGAGCTAGTTCGCCGTGGAGCAGACTCCATTCGTGAACTCAACCAGCTTGCATTGTATGCGGAGCTTCCAGACACCCTTGACTTGGTAGCAGATCGGTTGACGGCGAAGGATAACACTGGGGCTAAAGTAGCGGCTCTAAAGTTGCATGACTTGTTAGGTGGTGGCCCGTTCCTACCCTTGGTGGATGAGCTGATTGCATCGCTATCGCCGGACCAAGTAGAGGCTCCCGAAGTTTAGGCTGAGCCTTTCCGTTCCTGTAATAGTTCGAATAGTTGACGCTTGGTCGTTGCAGCTATTGTCGACGCTCGATGAGCTAGACGGCGTTGATGTTGTTGAGTATTGCTCTTGGCCGTGGACGGCAATGGCCGGCACCCGTTAGGAGCGCCGGCCATTGTGGTTACGGATAGTGGGTGACCCACAACCGCAGCCAATCGGTTGCTGATATTAGCGGTCCACCGGGGTCATTGGGGGATGGGAGGCCTGGCCTGTTTGGGCTGGCGCCTTCGGTGTCAGTGGCCCTATCGGCAACAGGACACGTCCCCAGGTTGAGGTGATCGTCCCTGAAGCGGCGTGGTAGAAGCCAAGAATCGCGAAGATGATCGTGGTCCAACCACCGGTCTCAGTCAGGCTGGTTGAGTTCATTCCTTGCCCTAGAGCGAGAAGGATGAAGGTTACTGTCAGCAGGAAGAGGATAATGGCTAGAACGACATCAGTCTTCAAAGAGGCTATGAAGAGGTAGAGCGAGATGATCGCAAACATCCACAAGAAGAGTGCAAATGCACTGCCAACGCTTGCCGGTGCGACTGTCTTGGCGTAGAACTGTAGGTAGAGTCCTACGATGATCCAGAATGGTCCGTATGATCCGAAGGCGACGGCACCAAAGGTGCTGCCACGAGCAATCTCAATGATGGCTGCAATAATCTGAACAAGGCCACCGAATAGGAAGGCGGTTGGAATGATGATTCCGACTGCAGTCCCATTTATGAGGTGGGCGTTGATAATACCCAACATCAACGAGGTGGCCGAGAACGCGGTTACCGCCCAGTGGCCAGGATCCGCGAAAGTGTCTTTTGCTGACATATAATGTCCTTTCTTAACTTACATGCTGCTCTTCGTTACTGAACAACAGCGTGCTTGCGTTGGTATTGCTGACGCAACACCTCTGCGCTGAAATACCAATCTGTCTCGATTGTTGGTTGCTACCTCTAACTCCATGTTGGTTGATACCTAGTTCGATAGGCACCCTCCAGTCTGGTATCTAGCAGGTAGGCCGGGTGTAGTAGTGGATTGATCGCAAGATGGGCCGACCTTAATGGACGGTTGCCATGATTGCGAATTGCGTGTGCGCGAACTAACCGCACGCTGAATCCAGTTGGTTACCATTGGTTCCATACCCCCTGTCGTTGGATCCATAGGTCAAAGGCTTAGTTGTGTCTATGACTTAGCTCATGTTGGCTGATGATGTTGCCACACCCCGTTGCTTGCGACTGCCTCTATGCCCCTCGTTGTTCGCTACTCTTCGGTCGAGGCTTTCATCGAGTTCGCGCGATCCGCGATCTCCTGTACGACATCGGCGTTCGCCAGTGTTGTGACGTCTCCCAGCTGGCGCTTTTCGGAGATATCGCGGAGGAGTCGGCGCATGATCTTGCCGGAGCGTGTCTTTGGAAGCTCCTCGGTGAACACGATTGAGGCCGGTCGAGCTATCTTGCCGATCTTGTCAGCGACATGGTCTCGTAGCTCGAGGATCAGCGCTTCAGTTCCGATGATTCCAGAGCGCAGGGTGACGAACGCTGCGATGGCTTGACCGGTGATCGGGTCGTTTCGCCCGATAACTGCAGCTTCGGCCACCGAGGGATGATCGACCAGAGCCGACTCGACCTCGAGGGTAGAGATCCGGTGGCCTGAGACGTTCATGACATCGTCAACTCGGCCCAGGAGCCAGTAGTATCCATCCTCATCGCGCTTGGCTCCATCGCCTGCGAAATAGCGCCACAAGCCTTTGGCTGGCTCGGAGAATCGCGACCAGTAGGTGTCGACAAATCTATCAGGATCGCCATAGATCGTGCGTGCCATCGCTGGCCATGGGTGGGTCAGGACGAGATAACCGCCTCCTCCGAGTGGAACTGACTTGCCGCTATCGTCGACAATGTCGGCGCCGATTCCCGGCAGTGGAATGGTAGCCGATCCAGGTTTGGCCGCCGTAATGGCTGGAAGAGGCGAGATCATCATGTTGCCGGTCTCGGTTTGCCACCAGGTGTCAACCACTGGACAGCGATCGCCACCGATGACTTTTCGATACCACATCCACGCCTCGGGGTTGATAGGCTCGCCAACGGTGCCAATAATGCGCAACGACTCCATGTTGTGGCGATCAGGGAACTCGGTTCCCCACTTCATGAAGGTCCGGATCGAGGTCGGTGCTGTATATAGCTGAGTGACCTTGTATTTTTCGACGATCGACCAGTAGCGGTCTTTGTCGGGATAGTCAGGGACGCCTTCGTAGAGCACGCTAGTAGCTCCGTTGGCGAGCGGACCATAGACGATGTAGCTGTGGCCAGTGACCCATCCAATGTCGGCAGTGCACCAATAGACGTCCTCTGGGCGGAGGTCAAAGACCTCAGCGTGGGTTGTGGCAACGCCTACGAGGTATCCTCCGGTGGTATGAAGGATACCCTTTGGTCGTCCAGTTGTACCAGAGGTATAGAGGATGTACAGGGGGTCTTCACTCGAGGTCTCTGTCGCCTCCCGCTCGGCCGATTGGTTCTCAGTAAGCGCTGTGTAGCTAATGTCTCTCCCTGCTTGCATGGGAACCCCATTGCCGGTGCGCTCGACTACCACGACGTGTTCGATCGATGGCGTGTTCTCGAGTGCACGATCAGCGAAGGCTTTGAGTTCGACGAGCTGACCTTTGCGCCGAGATTGATCGCAAGTAATCAGCGCCTTAGCCTGGGCGTCGTTGATGCGGTCGGCGAGCGCATCCGGCGAGAAGCCTCCAAATACAACGGAGTGCACTGCGCCGATTCTCGCGCAAGCTAGCAACGCAATCGGAAATTCAGGCACCATCCCCATGTAGATGGCTACCCGGTCACCCTTGCTGACTCCGAGCGAACTCAAGCCGTTGGCGAGCTTGCAGACCTCGCTGAGAAGATCTCGATAGGTGAGGGTTCGAGTATCTCCTTCTTCTCCCTCAAAGTGATAGGCGACCTTGTCTGGCGTCGCGGCTACATGGCGGTCTAGGCAGCTCTCGGTGATATTGAGGGTCGCCCCCTCAAACCATTTTGCGAATGGTGGATTTGACCAATCGAGGACCTGATCCCACCGCCGCCGCCACAACACTCGTTCGGCCTGAGCGGCCCAGTAGGTCTCGTAGTCTTCGCCCTCCTGGTAGATTTGCGGCGAGTTAACTGCGGCGGTTTCACGCAGCTGCGCTGGAGGGTCGAACTTTCGTCCCTCAGAGAACAGTGCCTCAATTGTTGCGCCATCGTCGGCCATTCTTCCCCCTTTTGTATCATCTAGTACTTCGTATGCTGCAGTTCATACAGCAAACGTGTATTGATACTGATGGTAGTGCGTTGCGACGAGCTTGTCAATTACACCTTGGGTTTTGGGGTGAGAACGACAGCTAGTTGAGCCGTGGTCTCGCTCCAACTGGGCGTTAGTCCGTTTCGCGTGATACGCGCATAGATCCATCGATCTATAATTGCAGTCGCAAATATAGTTACTCATCGTAGGAATTACTGTGGGTCGAAGTTACGAGTTTGTCATCGCGATATGAACGACTAGGTGCGAGGAGAGTTGCAAAAACTAGGAAAACACTGAGTCTTATCTCTTAGAAAGATAGCCAACAAGAAGATTGAACAACAGGTTGTCTACCTATTGGTGATGCGTTGTGATGATAGCGAGCCGGTGGTCACCAGTCAATGGGGGAGAACGGAGCTGAGATCTAGCGCTTCGAGGGCCGCGGTCAAGGACTCATTCTGAGTCGAGATATAGCTATGGATGTTGCGAGGATTGACGTGTGCGGCGAGCAGGTCAGGGCGAAGCGTCAAGAAGCGGGGTAGTGTTCGATATAGCGAGGAGAGGCGATAGTCTTCGAGTACATCGCGAGGAGAGACTCCTCGAGATAGCTGCCAAAGCGCAACGACGATTCCTGTTCGATCCTTGCCGGCCGTGCAGTGAACGAGAATCGGACGGTCGTGATCACGGTAGATCTCGAAGGCCGTCAATAGGTCTTGACTGTGCTGGGCAACCAGGTCAAGATACATAGCTCGCATCGCCTCGTCGTCGATGCGGTCGATCTTACCGCCGAGGAGCGCACCCGTTGCGTCGACGTGCCCGGCGAGATTGCCAACGATAGGGATCTGTACAATGCTGATGCTGCTCGGTGCCTTCGACGGTGCGAGACCAGACTCATCGCCATGGCGTAGATCTAGAATCATATCTATACCAAGAGCTTCGACGAGTTCCCAATCGCGTGAGCTGAGCTTGACTAGATTCTCGGATCGATAGTGTGTGCGCCACTCGACTAGATCGCCGTCGCCCGCTCTTCGCCCGCCTGCATCGCGAAAGTTAGTTGCTCCGTCCAAGGGTATTCTTCGATTAGCGATGAAGTAGTGGGTATCGTCGACATCGCACTCGACGACCGGGGCGATGGAGGCGCTATCTAGCTTTATCTCTGCGAGCGGCCCAATCGGGTGGAGCCCTAGCTTCGATCCGAGCGAAGCGGCAACGAGGAGGTGGTGGTGGTCTTGGCTTAAGTGTGCATCGACAGGAGTATTCACTCCGCCAGCTTAGCGCCGGAGTTGGTGAGTTCTGATTTGAAGCAGAGTGGTGGCTACTCGTTGGTGCGGGCGATCGGTGTCGACGGTACTGCACTAGCGGTAGCAGATGCCGTGATGGTGCCCTGGTCAAGATGGATAATACTGAGCAGAGGAGTTCGTTGAGGCTGCGTCAGCCTAACGGTCAGACTGAGTGCTGCGGGGTAGGAGACGAGGATGCTTGTATTAGTCGATGTCTCCTGGTAGACGCACCTAGTCACATCCTGCTGGGCGGTCGATGGCGACAGAGTTAGTACACCTCGCGAATAGTACGACGATGGGTCAAGGGCTCGCGTCCCTTGTATCGCACAGGCCTCGGCCACCTGGGTGAGTTGGTTTTGGGCAAGATAGAGCGAGGCAGCGTTGATGGCCAAGGTGATCAGCATTACCACCACCAGAGCGATCAACGGTAGGAGTATTAACGCCGAGCCGGAGTCAGGATTAGTTCTAGTTGCCCTGGGCGATGGCTGCACAGTTGATCCCTTCGCTGTCAGGGTTTCGATACCCGCCTATCGCAATGGTTGCCGAGCCGGTCACTCGGTAGCTACTGATGGAGGGTCCAAGGAGGGCAAGGCCGGGAAGAGTGGTCTGGGTGCTAAGAATTAGTCGGTTGACGCTGCAGCCACGGAGCGAACCATGTAGCGAGACGCTCACGGCTTCGCCATCGATGTTGAGTAGAGATGGAGGGAGCTGTCCTTGTATGGTCGCAGCTCGCAGAAGGTTCCAGGCACGTTGGTTGAGTTCTTGTTTTAGGGCTACGATCCGCACTGTTCCGATCACGAATGGAATGAGCACGACGAGAACGAGAACGCTGGCAAAGATGAGCGTGATCAGGTCTATGAAGCCGTCCGCTCTTTCCGTTGGCGGAAGACCTTGTTGATTAGTTGACCACAGCGGAGGCATGTGCCACAATCGAGCTGCTAGCGACCAAGATGGCGGTGGGGTGGCTGAGTGTGAGCTGTACCGTTTGTCCATGAATATACCAGCTAATGTCTCCTTGATGAACACCTTTTATCCCCGAGGCATAGATGGATGAATCAGCGGTTTTGATCGCATATGCTGCTCCATTCGTGAGGTCGCTTGCTGCCAGAACGGCGGCATGATCGGCGAGCGCATTGAGTTGAATCCAGAGGATGATTGCAGTCACTGATTGCACGGTTATGATGAGCAGGATAAGGCCAACTGTTCCGGCAATGAGCGTGGTAATAAGTGAAGAACCAGAGCTATCGTTCGCGCCATGTAACCCAATGTTTCTGCGACTGGACACCGATTCGGCCCTCAGCGTCACTTCTTACCGGGCTCGGGCGCTATGGCGGATATGGTTGACACCCATCGTCGATAGCACCATTGGGAGCGAGCAAAGAGCCAGCTCATTGACCTATCTTTGCGACCTGGGTCGAGATCGAGCTCGTCGCATTGGACATGATGAGCTTGAACGCGACCCAGAGTCCCACCGCGAGGAACGCCATGATCATTACTACGATGGCGGTTGAGATGACACCTTCGCCTGCCTCATCCCCCAAACCGCCTATGTGGCTGAGTTGGGCATACACAAAATCGCGCAGGGAGCCAAAGGCAAACATCAGGGTCATGATACACCGATTCACCGCAAAACGAATGATCGACGACACTCGAGCTAACTTCCATGTCAGCATAGAATTCTCCTTCCTTGGATTGAAAGATATCTTAGCGTCTGTGCTGGCATATGTCAATGCAGGAATCGAAAAAGTTAACTAATCATTGATACATCGACCGCTGATGCGATTGTGCGAATCTCGGCTCGAATTATCCCTGAAATTCAACGAGGTTAGTATGGCCATCTCTTCGCGGCTCTCAATCGAATCGATCGCAGTTGGTATGTGACTTTGACCGATGGTTGTTAGATCGTGTGAATGTAGTGCGAACGCCGTGTGAATCTAGATGTCGTTCTGGGGAGCTGATGGCAATCACGCAGATATGTGTCGGGTGTGCCAACCAACGCTGGGCCTGGGGAGTCGAGTGCTGTGGCCATGGAGGTCGCTGCGAATGCTACGGGTCGGGCCCTGATTTTTGTTAGCTCGGTAGCTGTTCTAGGAAGTCGATGAGCCCCGCGAAGTAGGTCTGCTGGTCGTCATAGAGCGCCATGTGACTCCCGTTAGGACAGTATAAGTAGTGTCCATGGGGGAGCTTTCCGGCCATCATCTCCATGTGGGCTGGATCCATGGTGTCATGGCGAGCGCCGATTACCAGCGTCGACACCATGATCTTCTCTAGGTCATTTACCCGATCCCAGGATGCAAGTTTGGCGTCGCGACTCATACCGAGTTCACTTGGTCCCTGCATGGATACGTAGATCTGTTGGTTTATCTGGTCGAGTCCTCGTTGTACCGGATCTGGCCATTCGGCAGCTGGCATCCGTAAGGTGTGATACTCGTAGAAGTGAGGAATCAAGAGTTCCATATAACGAGGGTTGTCTATATCTCCAGCGGCTTCGATGGTCTTGATCTCCGAGAGCGCGCCTTGATCCATCTGCGGCATCAGGACCTGCTCCGCGTAGGCGGTATACGCTGGTGCACTGGCCATCATATTGGAGATCACGAGACCGCGGAGATGATCCTGGTGGGCTAGAGCGTACTCGATGGCGAGGATGCCACCCCATGAATGTCCGAGCAATACGAAGTTGTCACTGTCTAGACCGAGGGCACGGCGTACCTGTTCTACTTCGTCTACGAAGCGGTCGATCTCCCATAACGATGGTTCGTTCGGCTGGTCGCTGAAGAGCGACCCGAGTTGGTCGTAATAGTAGTATTCGATGCCGGCGGCTGGGAAGTAGCTATCGACGGCCTCAAAGTAGGCATGGTTCGCACCCGGTCCTCCATGAAGCAGCAGCACCTTGAGTTTTGGGTTGTTGCCAACTCGCTTTGTCCATACATGAAAGCTGCCAGCAGGTGTTTCGATCGGAATTCGCCTTGCCCCGCCGCTTAGCCGATCGCTGCGGTTCGAGTAGTCGAGATACGAAGTCTCACTAGCCATCTAAGCCTCCCCCTTGAGTACATTCCAACTGCAGCCTAACCGGCTCATGGTGGTGATAAATCGGTGACGTAATCAAAGGATCGTGTGCGAGATGGTATGTTGATCGATCTCGGCACCTATGGCCCAGCGGCCCTCGGGCTGGATCGACTTCAAGACTGATCGATCCTCAAGGGTGCAAGGCGAGCATTTTTAGCGAGCCTATCAGCGGCACGATGACCAGCAGCACTCCAGGGATGAGAGTAGCGAGAGCAACTGGAATCCAGATCAACTGTTCGCGTTTACCTGCGGTGGCGATGAGTCGATGGTGGTGGTCGAGTTTTGCCTTCGTGAGAAGCTGGGCAAGTAGTTGTTGGGCTACTTGATGCTGGTTCGAAAGAGCCAAGAGTTCGAGCGCTCGTCGAACGTCGAGGTCCGAAACGGTATGAGCGAGATCCGCGAGTACCTTCGACAGCGGCTCGCCTCTGGTGAGCGAGGCGGCTGAGCGTTCAAGGTGGTCGCGCCACACCGTTTGAGTGGAGCGAGAAGTGGTTATGACTGCTGAGGTGAGAGAGTTTCCTCTCTCAAGCGAGGTCTGGAGTTCACTTAATAGCAGCGGCATGTCATTGCGGAGTGCCTCGGCTGTCTGCTGTGCCTTTAGAAACAGGAGCAGCCGTTGCATCGCAACTAGGAGAAACCACGCTACTGCAGCCGCGAAGAAGGGTGCGATTGTGGGAGTGATTAGAGTCGAAACCACCACCAGCAATGCAGTCACCACGCTGGCGTTTGTGGAGATGGTCAGCAGATATCGGGCTGGAGGCTGATCTATCAAGAGAAGTGCCAATTCTCTGTTGATGCTGGCTGTTATATCGCTAAGAAGGGTCATGCCCTGGATTGGGCGTTCTCCAACTGGGCGAAGATGGCGCAAGAGACGCTCATGGTGCCGGTTGAGTGGAGAGCGCTTGCTGAGTTGGGCTGCGATCGCCACGAGGATTGCGATTGACAGAAGGGTTATGATTCTGGCGGTCACGGAGTGGTCCAGTTCATGAGGTCGATGACTCTCGATCTGCGCAAGGTTCGAGTGCGAGATTGCCCTAGTGGGGCAAGATATCGATCCGCCCAAAGCCAGCACAGGGTGATGATGGTGAGTGCTATGGTGCTCATGCTCAGACCTAGCCGAGTGAGGTAGGGGGCGATACCCCCGCCGATTATCACTCCTATCGCCATGAGAAAGAGGGGAACTGCGACCACGAAGGCTCGTGCCAGCTTCGCCCCCGAAAGTTTGGCCTGCAGTTCCATAGTGAGGTTGTGGTCTTCGCGATGACGCTCGGAGAGCACGCCGAGCGTGGCCTGCGCTTCTGATGTCGATACGCTTGTAAGACTCGCCAGCATCCGCCACGTCTCGGTGGATGGCCCTGGACCTAGTCTTGCAATGAGAGGGGCGAGTGCGGCTTGAAAATCACCTGTTAGCTGGTAATTCTTGGCACCCTCGTCGACAAGGTTCTCCAAGGACTTAGGCAGCGATGCTGCAGCCGCGAAGAAGGCGATTGGAAGAGGGTCGCCGAGGCTTGAGATCCGGGTAGCCGTCTCGTCGAGCACCATCGACCAAGCGCTACTCAGGGCAAAGTTGAGCTTCTCGCCCTTGCGGGAGGAGTCGAGTATGACCAGAACCAGTGCTGCTCCCCCGGTTATCAATCCAATCGTCGGCGATAGAACAAGTGCAATGACCGAGATCGTCAGGAGTAACGGAACTATCTGGACGCCTTTGGGGTGTCGTTTTGACTGAAGAGGTCGATGACTGACGAACTCGAAGAGAACTCCGGCTATGACGATAGCTGAGCAGACGATTGCTATCATGCGAGCTCCGCGATCACCGGCGAACTCATGAGACGCCTTAGCCCTGGATAGCGTTGGAGGAGCCGAGCGTTGTGAGGAATGGGTGCAGCTAGAGATCCATTGTCAAGGTCGAGTTCGATGGTAACGAAGTTGGTGTTCCCTTGGCTGTGAATGACATCCTCCACCAGCGCTACCTCGGTGATAGCGAAACTTTGCTCGACCTTTGCCTGGTAGACGATGATATCTATCCCATCGGCGATCAGTTGGCTCATCGAGCTAGTCGATATCGCACCGCCATTTAGTTCTGAGAGTAGCCGAAGGCGAGTAAGTGCACCACGGGCATCTCTGGCATGGATGGTGGTGAGCCCTGGGATGCCGCTAGTGGTGGTCAGCAAGAATGGTAGCGCCTCCTTGTCGCGGATCTCACCAACGACTGCTATTGAAGGAGCCATCCGCAAGAAGGCAGTGACTAGGGTTCTCAAGTCGATGGCTGAGGCACCGCGACGTGCCCTACGCGTCTGGAGGTGTGCAACGTTGGCGAGGCCGACGCCGGTCTCGGCGACCTCCTCGGCGATGACTATTCGGCTGCGTGGATCGACGTTGGAGAGCAGTCGACGTGCCAGGGTGGTTTTGCCAGAGCCGGGCAGCCCTGCTATTACTATCGTTGCTCCTTCGTTAAGCGCCTGGATCAGGAGTTCATGGAGAGCTACTCGCTCGACGGCGTTCGACTGATAGGAGACCCTGCGGAGATTGACGAGCATATGTCCAGTCGCTGACAGTTCTGGGTGCACAAGGTGGAGGCGAGAACCATCGGGAAGGCTGATGTCTTGTATCCCCTCTGAAGGGTCTAGAGCGCGACTGTTGCCGAGCGAGCGAGCAGCGAGTCGTTCGATTATGCGACGAAGATGCGCTTCATTATAGAAACTCTCCGGATAGCGAAGATGACCCGAGCCTGACCGTAGCACAAAGATCTCACGTGGTCCGTTGATCATGATCTCCTCGAGGCGCTGGTCCTCGAGGAGTGGCTGTAGCGGACCCGCGCCGAGCATGCTTCGAGTGACGTAGTCAGCAACATGGTCGATGCCGCTATCGCGATCGGCCTCCACGAGTCGAAGTCCGTGCACAGTGTGTTCAGCCTCTGAGCGAGCAAGTTCACGGATTCTACCTGCTGTTTGCAGGTCCTCTGGATCAAGGTGCTCTTCTTTCGCAACTGCCTGTACCCGTTGCTCAACCAAGGCACAACAGGTAAGAAAGTTCTCTGCGCCATCAGATCTGAATTGCACGGTTCCCTCCTTGGATGTGGCTCTGGTTCTCGCCCTTAGTATGGCTTGTGGTGGTGACCGCGACCGAGCGACCGATAAGGGCCATTGGTGATGGCTGGCGTGCTTGAATCCGGTCGGTGACTGGAGCGTTGGTGGACTGCGAGGTCTGGGTCGAAAGGTGGACGAAAGAGTGAATGCGATAGATCCTCGGGATCCAAAGGCGCCACCGGTCGAGGCTGGTGCTGTCGAGATTAGTGCTACCGTGATTCGCATTCTCGCCCCAAACCCGTCGCCGATGACGCTGGATGGGACTAATACCTATTTGGTGGCCGACGCCGGTCGATCTCGAGTGATTGTTGTTGACCCTGGCCCTGTGGTAGCTGAGCACCTCTCGGCCATAGTTCGCGAGATTAGATCGCGCCAACTCGACGTGCATGCTGTTATCACGACCCATGCACATCCTGACCATGCGGCGCTCGGCATGGGGGCCGCAGATGAGCTTGGCGTACCCCTTATCACGGCACAAGAGATTGTCGATTCCGCGCTGGCTCAGCGGATCCTCACCGAGTGTGGTGTCAGCGTGTTGGAGACACCAGGTCACAGCGGTGATTCGCTTAGTTACGTCAGTGCTGACGGTGTTCTCATGAGTGGCGACCATCTTCTTGGACGAGGAACGACGGCGATTCTGCACCCAGATGGATCTCTTCGGCAGTACCTGCGTTCCTTGACCAAAGTTGAAGGTGCAGAGTTTGTGGCGATCGCGCCAGGACACGGTCCAACCATGGACGCAGACCTTGGTCGTAGCGTCATCGCCTACTACCGTTCGCATCGACTCGAGCGCGTGGAACAGATTCGCCATCATCTCGAAGCCGGTCTGAGGGGAGTGCCCGAACTGGTTCGAGCACTCTATGGTCCTATCGAGAGTCCTATTGTCGCCTGGTCGGCAAAGGCATCGACGTTGGCGACCGTTGCCTATCTGAGCGAGGAGGGGGATTGGTCGCTCCACGGTGATCAGGTGGTTCCCACTTCGCATTAGTCCTGAACCTTGCTGAAGAAGTTTAACAGTGGATCGACCCGCTCATAAAACGGGTGCGAGATCACCTGGGCAAGAAGATCGGGGATGATCGGAGGTAGTTGAGCCGCACGCTTGCCAAAAGGGCGCAGCGCACGGAGTGCCGCAGCAGGAAACGGCAGTACCCGTTCGTGAAACTCATCGAGGGCGAGGCTGCCGAGGGCGACAATCTCCAGCGTCGCAAGTCGTGCAATGCTCTCGGGGATCGCCTCGCTCAGAAGCTGATGTAGGTCTCGTCCTCGACGCAGCTCGTCTCTGCCGCCGGTGGTGACGATCAGGATCTCACTCGCATTGGTGAAGCGACGGAGACTCTCACGGATCAGGTTGACGAGGGCGAATGTGGAGACAAGTCCACCAGAGGCAACGAAGACCATGATCTTGCTGTGGCGCAGCAAGCTCTCGGCGAGGAGGTCGGCAACTTCAGCCTGATGGGTTGGTTTGGAGGTTGCGATCGCGGCATCTAAATGTGCCACTATCGTGGCTCCGCTCTCGGCCAGACCCTCGAGTAGTGCCTCGATCCGATCTGGCTCTGGCTCTCGATCGAGGTGGCTACGAGGGAGGCGAGGCAGCAGGTGATAACCGCGTGATTGAATCGGTGGCGAGAACTCGATGATCGAGTCAGCCGATGCTGAGCTGGTGAAAGCATCGAGTGATGGTGTCTCTATTGGGAGATCATGGAGGAATCGTTGGAACCCATGGCGATCAAGCTCCATCAAGACGGTGGCTCGGTGCTCGGTGGCGAGTTGGGCGAGGAGACAGCTGATTTGAGCGGTGAGACCAGGGTCGGTACCAAGAACTGGGATCAACCAGCAACCTGGTGCCCGAGGAGCTGTGTTAACTGACTGGGTTGGATCCACTGGAGAGCTGTAATCAGAGATCGGCAAGTCGTCGATTTTGCTGGCATGAGTAGCGCTCTTTGATGAGCCAACAGACAGGGTCTGTATAACCTCTGGAGTGTCTAGATGGGCTGCTGGTGCTGTCGAGGTCTCTGCGTATGTGGGTGACTCGGCTAGAAGCGAGCCGCCATCGATGCTCGCAGCTCCGCTCCGGCCACCCTGTGGATCTCCTGGGTTAGAGGTATTTGGCGCCGCATGCTGGGACTGTGCGGTGCTAGTTGGGCTCGGCGGTCTTCTAGCTAGATCGACCAGCGACGCTGGATCGAGTGCGAGGATTTCGTTTGGAGAGAGGGTGTGCCAGTCCTTGAGCGGTGATGACGAGATAACCAAGGCTACTTCGGGGACGCCGATAAGTTGTTGAGGGTCATCGAGGCAACGGATTCGAAGCTCCTCCGCTTTTGGAGCGAGGTGGGCGAGAGTGGTGGAGGCATCGTAGTCATCAGTGTTCTCGATGATGGCTACGAGTGGCTTACGGGACATGAGGAGCTCCAATCGGCGGATAGACCCGAAGCGCGGTATGTCCTGACACACCGGTTGCACCGATGAGTGCGATTTTTCCGATCTGCTCGGCCTGGTAGATCGCGAGGGCTGTCTCTACATGATCGACCCCGACTGTAACGAGGTAGGTACCATTGCTGGTGGCGAGGGCGGTGACGCGAAGGTCGGTCGCAAGTACTTCGGAGGAGGCTACGCCACTGGCAGCGGTGTAGGTGGCGATTACGTCGATGCGGTTGCCTGGTTGGACGAGTCCAGCGGCAACGGTTGAGGTTGACAATGTCAGGGTTACGAGAGGCAGGTGAGGGGTGGGAGCGACGTGGCGTACCATCGATCCCTCAATAATCTCATCTGGGGCGATAGAGCTGGTTGTAATCTGCCCGATCAACGACGTCGGATCGGAGGTGACCGAACTGTTAAGCCAGCTAGGTACGACAGTTTTCCGTAACTCCAGGTCCTGGGGCAGGAGGGCGGCACCTGCGGGAATAGCGATCTTCGCTACTGGTACCCAGCTAGTTTGTGGACTCTGCTCCTCATGGACTAACGAGGCGCCGAGGGTGGCGACAGCGAGGGCCAACATCGTCACGAGACCAACGAAGCGCAACCTTGCTGGTTCTATATGGCGCCCGCTTCGAAGTCGTTTGCGCTTCTCAGACCATCTCTGGTCATCGTGGTGTATAGGTGTAGCTATCGATCGCATGGTTCCTCCCTGAACGTTTGTGTACTGTAGTAGTTAGAAAACCTTGGCAACTAGCCAGCCGATGAGCTTCGGATGGCGGTGGCCGTTGGCTCCTCTGCATGCAGTACAAGTGCATCCTTGCGAGACTGGAGCCTACTGAGTATTCTCATGAGGTGTCAAGTCATCCTCTGATGAACTATGATAAACAGTGGTAGATGGAGGGACTTTGTGGTAGATGGCAGGTGGTTAAGTTCCAAAGAGGCGGCTGAACGACTTGGAGTCTCTTTGCGTACGCTGTACCGGTTGATTGACGAGGGCCAGCTGGTGGGGTACCAGATTGGTCGCAATATTCGGTTGCGCCATGAAGATATCGATGATTACGTGCAAAGAAGTCGTATAACACCGGGTGACCTGAGGCATCTTTATCAGTTCGAGGAGATGGATGCTAATCATCAGAACTTGAGTTCCGTCGAGGTAGATCCTCAAGGTGTCATCGACTAGGTGGAGTCAGTAAGTATCAGAGCGGCTGGCACCCTCCAGACTGGATTACCCAGACTGGATTACCCAGACTGGATTACGAAGTCAGGATCGATAAGACTGAGGTATGGGTTGGCGGAACTTGAGATCTTGGATTAACAATCCAATGGCTGTTTGATGTGTTCGCTTGGTGGTAGGCTAATTAGTAAGATGCATTGTATGAGACAGGGAGCCCTGGACTGACCAGAGCGATATGCGTAAGCCGCAGGGCGGTAGGGAAGCCTCCGTGGCTCCTGTAGTACAGGTAGTCCTCAGCAAGTGTGATCAGAAGTTCAAGCGTATCGGTGTGCCCGGATATGTCGGTAAGAATGCAAACACTCTGGCTAGCGAGCCGTTCGAGTTCGGTAGCAAACGAGACAAGTGTTTCGGCGGGCTCGTTTCGGGTATCCATGAGTTGCATGGAGAAGATGGCGGAGATGTTGATCAGATGGACTCGTTCGTCTTCGGCGATGAGGGTGATTGCATCCGGCGCGTAGCCAACGATCTGGCCGGTGAGTCGGTTCAACCCGATAGTCAATCTAATCCGATGTCGGTGACGCAAGAGATCATCGAAGTGGCTGGTCTCAAGCTTTCGGACCGCCTGATGGTGGCGACGAACCGCTTCCAACGCGACTGTCTCGACGGCGATCTCCTGGAGTGCGTCGATGAGCTTGGCGGAGACGTCGTCCCCAGGATTGGCACCGGTTTCAGCACCTGTCCCGAAGCGCGGTTCGTTGGGGTCCATCTGATAGCCATCGCAACATTTGTCGACTCACTTAACCAAGGATTGAGGGGGATCGAACAAGATGCAACAAGGACGCTCTCAGCTGGTCGGGAAGTCCACTCCAGCGAGCATGAAATTCTGCGGAAGGCAGAACTGAGGCAATCTGGACGCCTAGTCGATTCTGGCGATCCAGTTATGCGGACTGGGCCAAGTTGTTAGAGCAATGGATGATCTACGGTTGGATATCGAATCCATGAATTTGGATATCGAATCCATGAATAAAGAATACGAGAGTGAGGGAAAGTTGACTATGTCGGGCGCCGAGATGGGCGTGGCATCGATGTCGGGTAGGTTGCGGGTGGCGAGCCCACCTGCTCTTTTGAATGTTCTCGGCCATAATGATGAACATCTTCGCATATTGGAACGGGCGTTTGTACGCTCTAGGATCCTAATTCGTGGCGATGAGATCACGGTCGACGGACCTGACGCGACGGTGGTGATTCAATTGTTCTCAGAGCTTCTCGCTATTGCAGATCGTGGTGATGCTATTGAACCCCAAACACTACAGCGCGCCATCGACATGGTGGAGGCCGATGCGAGTCCAAGGGACGTCACCGATATCGAACTCGCACGGTCGCGATCAGGCAAGCCGGTGCGCCCGAAGACGATTGGCCAGCGTCGCTATGTCGAGGCGATTGGAGCTAATACCATCACATTTGGCATCGGGCCAGCAGGTACTGGGAAGTCCTATCTTGCCGTTGCCCTTGCGGTCGCAGCGCTGCAAGAGAAGCGGATCAACCGTATTATCCTCACTCGACCGGCGGTCGAGGCAGGCGAACGTTTGGGCTTTCTCCCTGGCGATTTGAATGCCAAGGTAGATCCGTACCTGCGACCGTTATACGACGCCCTCTATGACCTCATGGATCCGGAGACGGTTACTCGTCTCTTTGAACGACAGGTGATCGAGGTGGCACCACTCGCGTTCATGCGCGGACGGACACTGAACTCGAGTTTTATCATCCTGGATGAGGCTCAGAATACGACCTCTGGCCAGATGAAGATGTTCCTTACGCGTATAGGTTTTGGTTCTAAGGCAGTGGTCACAGGAGACGTTACCCAGATCGACTTGACGAGTGGACGTTCAGGCCTGATGGACGTTGAGCGTACACTCACTGGCATTGAGGGAGTTTCTTTTGTGAGACTTGACTCCCGAGACGTTGTGCGCAACCCGATTGTAACCGCCATCGTCGACGCCTATGATCGAAGTGAGGCGGAGG
>DAHXNM010000178.1 GCA_027365375.1 Ferrimicrobium sp.
GCTCACCTTTGCGCTGTCGGTCACTCCTGAAGATGCTGAGGGGCGACTCGACAAGGCGCTCGCGTAACGGAGAAGTGATTGGCGGTCGGAACCCTGATCGTTGCTGCGGGATCCGGACAGCGGTTTGGTGGCCCAAAGCAATTTGAGCGAGTCGGTGGGGTCACCCTCCTAGATGCCGCGATAGAGCGCGCGAAGTCGATTTCGAATCGGATTGTTGTTGCTCTGCCAGCTGGCATTGAGCTTCCATCTTCGAGCTCAGAGCTTGTCTATGCCGTTGGTGGAGAGACAAGAACTGAATCTGTTGCAAACGCCTTTCGGGCGCTTGGCGATGGATTCGATTATGTACTCGTCCACGATGCCGCGCGACCTTATGCCTCCCAGGCGCTCTTTGAACGGGTGGTCGCAGCGCTTGCACGAGGATGCCCGGCGGTGATTCCCGCTCTCGAGTCCGTGGATACCCTAAAGGTTATCGAACAGCAGATGGTGCGTGAGACGCTAGATCGCAACAAGATCGTCCGTGTGCAGACTCCGCAGGGTTTCCAATATCAGGTGCTAGATGAGATTATCAACACCGGCAAAGAGGCGACCGATGAGGCGACGATAGCTGAGCATCTCGGCTATTCGGTCACGATTGTACCCGGTGAAGAGCTCGCTTCCAAGGTAACATTGCGTGCAGATCTTGATCGTCTACGCCTCCCGCGTGTAGGGCTAGGATTTGATATTCACCCATTCCGCCTCGATGATGGTGGCGATCTGGTGTTGGCGGGTGAACACTTCGGTCCACCCGGGTTGATCGGTCACTCCGACGGAGATTGCCTAGCTCATGCTGTCGCTGACGCGATCTTGGGTGCTGCCGGTGTTGGTGGTATCGGAGACCTTTTTCCAGATACTGACCCAGCGACGAAGGGAGCAGACTCGATGCTCCTTCTCGCTGAGTGCGTCCGCGCAGTGAGGGAGAAGGGCTATCGTGTGCACTCGATTGACGCAACGATTATCGCTGAGCATCCCCGGCTTAGTTCATCGCTTGGCAAGCTTGGGCATGCGCTAGAGGTACTTATGCAGGCACCTGTTCTTGTAAAGGCGAAACGAGCTGAGGGTTTGGGCTCTCTTGGTGCAGGCCTTGGAATCGCAACCTTTGCTGTGGCGTCGATAGTATGAGCGAACGCAGCGTTGGCGGTGCCCAGGTGGAGGGTCGACGGGCGGTGCTCGAGTTGCTCCGGGTCGGACGGCGTGAGGTACACGAAGTCTGGTGCCTACGAGACTCCCCTGATGATGAGATCGTGGAGCTTGCCGTCACAGCAGGGGTAAGGTTGCGGAGAGTCAGCGAGAGCGGTTTTCGCGAGCGCGCCAGTTCGTTCCAGCCTCAAGGAGTGCTCGCGATTGCGGAGCCACTCCGGTCACGTCCGCTAGAGGATCTTATAGCACCTGAAGTGGTGCTGCTTGTGCTCGACCGAGTTCAGGATCCACAAAATCTTGGAGCTATACTCCGTAGCGCCGCTGCCGCCGGTGTCGGTGGTGTTATCCTGCCTGAGCGTCGTGGCGCTCTGGTTACCCCGGCGGTTACTAAGGTGGCCTCAGGTGCTCTTGAGTACCTCGACTTCGCGGTCGTAGCCGGTATTCCTGCTGCGTTGGCTACGCTCCAAAAGCAGTCGGTTTGGACGGTGGGGCTCGCGGCTGAAGCAGAGGTAGCGCTGGCGGATTGCAACCTCCTCGCTGAGTCAATTGCGTTGGTCGTCGGCGCTGAGGGCGATGGGCTAGCCCGACTGACGCGTCAGCGCTGCGATCTGCTAGCCAAAATACCAATGGCGGCATCGGTCGCGTCACTGAACGTGAGCGCTGCGACTGCTGTCGCTCTGTTTACTATTGCTGGAGCACGCCGTGTTTCATGAGCTTTCTGTACTTCTCAGCGGTGACCGCGAGGAGCTGCGAGCACTGCTTGGAGAGCTGCCACCTGAACTTCTTGCCCAGGGCCATCGCGCCTACCAGAGCCGGTTCGGTCCCGATGATGATATGTTGGCGTTGGCCCTTGCCGATCCTGATCCTCGGGTGGGCATAGCTGCAGTAGCCGCGGTCCCTAGCGAGCGGCGTAATTTGGAACACGCTAAACGCTGGATGAGCGACCCCTCCTGGATCGTTGTTGAGTTTGGTGCCTACGTTGCCGGGGAGCTAGAGGATCGTGTGCTCGTGCCAAGGTTGATCGAATTGGCTGAGGGGCACGAAGAGCCTTTGGTGCGCGAGTCGGCGCTGGCTAGTCTGGGCGCCATCGGAGATCAGCGAGCTGCGCCCGTGGTTCTTCGCGCCCTAGCGTCGAAGAACGTCTACCTACGGCGACGTGCCCTGGTGATATCGGTAGCTTTTGAGTCCGAGGAGATCAATGCCGCTGTTGAGGCCCTTCGCGATGACCGCGATGCGCAGATCCGACAGCTCTTTGTCGATCTCGAACGCGATCCCTACCAGTAGATTTTCGATGGGTTGCTGGCGTGGATGACGGAGAGTCCGCGCACCACTGCGAGTTCGGGATCTGATATGGTGTGAACCTCGACCCCGAGCCGTCGTTCGAGTTCGCCCGCAAATCCAGGCAAGTGTGCACCGCCACCTAGGAGCCAGACTCCTCGATCAGCCACATCGGTCACAAGTTGATTTGGTGCTTGAGCGATGCAGTTGATAACCGTTTGGGTGATTAGGTCGAGGCTCGGCAGTATGGCGGCGTAGATGACGTCCTCTGCGATCACGCCGCTTTGGCTCTCTCCGTTAGCTAGACTTCTTCCCCAGATCTTGGCTTGAGCCCCGCGGTGGGTCCGCTGAAAGTCGACTAGTTCAGTTAGAATATCGTTCGCCACCTCTTCTGAGATGACGAGATCGCATGTTGTTTTCACGGATTCGCGAATCGCGTTGCGAAAGCTGCTCACCCCGGTGGCGCTCGTGGCTCGGGCCGCAAGTTTGCCAAAAGAGACGATTCCAGCCTCTAGCAATGACTCGCCCAACACGACGGTCATAGTTCCTACCTCGCCAAGCACGTCTTCGTTGATGCCAGCGGTTGCAGCAATCGGCGTCTCGAGTGGGGTGACTGGTTTTGCGTTCAGATCCTCGATGCATCGCTTGAGCGATGCGATGTCCAGTTGTGAGGCGTGAGTAGTGGCGGCAAAGAGCACTTCGCTTCGAGCGAACGAGCGTATGCCAACCGAGCGCAGCGCCTGCTTTAGAAACCCACTAACTGCCTCCGGGTCTGCCGGAGCTCCCTGACGCATGATCTTGACTAATTTGGTCTTTGATCCGCTGCGGAGTACCTCTTCGGGCGCCTTTGCTCCGATCACTTTTACTGACTTATGATCAAGATCATAGGCAGCCTCAGAGGTTACGGTCAGAACCGGCTCGGAGGCTACTTGGAGGCGGGTAAAGGCAGCTCCAATGTCAAGAGTTATGAGCGCCATCTAGGAGTGTGATGACCGGGAGCCAGGGGACGATTCGGACCTGTGACGCTTGTCCAAGGCATGACGCATGCTGTCGAAGGAACGAACGCCGTCGTCGATCGAAACTGGCTTGACTCGGTGTAGTGAACCAAGAATACCGACGACCACCACGAAGGCGATCGGGATCAATACGTATAAAAGCTCAGTCATTGGAACCTTTCATTGGGGACGCAATATCTTGCATTGGGGTGGCAGCCGACGACCATTGTGCACCGGATGTGCCGACCTCCTGTTTCCAGATCGGGACAGCCACCTTGATGGTGTCGATGCCGTAACGGCTCGCTGCGAAGGCGGCATCTCGATGTCCGGCGCTACAACCCACAAGGACGCTGGATGCACCGACTGGTACTTCGCCTACGCGATGAATGAGGATGACGGAGCGAATCTCCTCGAAGGTCTTCTCTATGGTGTCTGCTATCTCAGAAAATCGCTCAGCAACTAGGTCGATGTAGGCTTCGTAACGGATCGCCGACACATTCTCCATCTCATAGGAGTAGGTACGCACGGTTCCGGAGAAGACGACGATACCTCCCGCATCTTGGCGACCGAGGAAATTATAGGCAGCGTCGAACACGATGGGGGACTCAGTCAACTCAAGCCAGCGACTCGTCGTCTTTTCTTGCCATGGTAGTGACGGACTCATGGTCTCCATCTGCTCTTCACCTCCTTATCAAGTCCTGTTTTTAGCTACTGCTACCACTAAAAGGATAGGCCACATGCTTGAACAATCGGTGCTAACTAGCTGCATTCACTGAAGGTTCTAAGCTGGGTCTCAGCTGATTAGAGCTGTTATTCAGCTTTGTGTGCTCTGCCGCTTCCTTCGGGGCGTAGATCCTCAGGGAGAAACTTCTCATTTCGTCCTACTCGGCTACACTTAGAGGCGATGCTGTCAATTTTGTGGAGGTAGTGGTGGCTGATTCTGATGAGCCAATCAATCCGTTTCAGTTCATGATGGATGACATCATGAAGGCGATCGGATCGGCGAACATTGACCCACAGGGTTTGAGACGGCAGTTTATGGGTCTGGCGTTGGGCTCTGATGGGGCTAACGAACTTCCTGCCATGACCGAGCGCACGAGGGTGGAGTCGCTCTTTGATCTCGCGAGTCGACACCTAGAGACAGTAGGATTCATCT
This sequence comes from Ferrimicrobium sp., assembly GCA_027365375.1. GTDB lineage: Bacteria > Actinomycetota > Acidimicrobiia > Acidimicrobiales > Acidimicrobiaceae > Ferrimicrobium. Next base: position 4,606 of record DAHXNM010000178.1, read on the forward strand.
CGAATTTGGCAGCTTCATCCGAGCATCTCGTTGTCGAGAGACCTGTTGACATCGCTGAGCGATTTTTGGACGGTTTCAAGCCCTACCTTGATCTGTTGGCCTCTGCACTTTCAGGCAGTGTCCCTCCGATGTCACAGCCAGGAGCTATGGATGTGTCGCTAGGATCCGACACCGACTTCGCCTCGCTGGCAGCCTCACTATCGGCCTCACTCGGACCAATGTTCTCGAATGCTCAGGTTGGATCGTTAGTGGGCCATTATGCGCTGTCTGCCCTTGGAACCCAGGACCTCCTCTTGCCGCTTTCGCCTCGCCGGGAACTTGGCGTCGTGGTGAACAACCTACAAAAGGTCGCAGCTGCCATCAGCATTCCTCTCGATGAGGTTGCGCTCTATTGGTGCATGCGAGAGCTCATCGTTGCAAGGGTTATGGCTCAACCCGTGATTGAGGATCGCTACGATACCGAACTGCGACTCTATCTTCTTGACCTAAAGGCAGACACCACTCGGATGATGGAGAGTTTCGCTGAAGGGGCGATGTCTGATCCTAACTTCCTCACCAATTTTGATCCCACAGCCATGCTTCAGCAGTCGACCAGCCCTGCGCAGGTGGCGAACGTCGCCGAACTACAGACGACTATGGCGGTGGTACAGGCGCTGGTGGAGCTTGCGATGGCCCAGATCGGCCCCATGGTGTTTGGGAGCACCAGCTGGATCGAGGGGATGAACCAATATCTAGATGAAGATCCAGCTCGTTCTGTGATGGCTTCGGTCTTTGGGATCACCTTGGCCGAGGTGCGAGCACGAGCAGAGCGCTTTGCCGCCGAGCTTGGCGATTCGGCAGAGGACATTGGTGCCTTGGTGGCCGCGCTGGCTGATCCATCACTTTTTCCAAGTGCTGACGAACTCGACGATGTCAATCTTTGGCGTCTGCGACGATCGGTGGATGGCTAACTGCTTGCTGTAGCCGCCGAACCATCATGCTAACAAGGGTCGAGGCTCCGGTAGTTTGATTGGCTTAGCTGTCGATCGATGCCTAGCCCGCCTGATTGGAAGCCTGTAAGGTCTCGTGAGTAGACTTGGTTCATGGCTGAAAAACTGACCCTCGATGCTCAGGGTAAACTAGTGGTTCCTGTTGACGTCGCGTTGCCCTATATCGAGGGTGATGGTACCGGAGTAGATATCTGGCCGGCTGCACAACATGTCTTTGACACCGCCCTTGCCAAGCATGGCCAGCATGTCTCTTGGATGGAGGTGCTCGCCGGAGAGAAGGCGTATCGAGAGACTGGGGAGTGGCTGCCGGAGGCGACCATCGAGGCGTTTCGCGAGTATCGCGTAGGCATCAAGGGCCCGCTCACCACGCCTGTCGGTGGTGGAATCCGGTCGCTCAATGTGGCGATTCGCCAGATCATGGATCTGTACGTGTGCCTACGCCCGGTCCGCTGGTTTAAGGGTGTACCTTCGCCTGTTCGTCGCCCTGAACTGGTGGATATGGTCATTTTCCGTGAGAATACTGAGGATGTATATGCAGGCCTTGAGGTGGCAGAGGGCACACCAGAGGTCGCTAAGCTTCGTGAATTCCTACACGACAGCTTTGGTTGGGGTATTCGGGCAGACTCAGGAATTGGTATCAAGCCAATTTCCAAAACTGGTTCGCAGCGGCTAATTCGTGCTGCCATTAACTACGCGCTTGAGCACGATCGCCGCAGCGTCACTTTGGTGCACAAGGGTAATATTCAGAAGTTCACAGAGGGAGCCTTTCGTGCATGGGGTTATGAGCTCGTCAAGGAGGAGTTCGCTGACCAAGCTGTTAGTTGGGAAGACTGCGGTGGCAACCCTGGTGACCGGCTGCTTGTGAAGGATGCTATCGCCGATAACGCGCTCCAGCAGGTGCTCACACGAGCGGATGAGTTTGACGTTATC
>DAHXNM010000212.1 GCA_027365375.1 Ferrimicrobium sp.
ATCAGCCGCTACCATCCAATAGCCGCCACCGTTTGGTGTAGCCGCCATCCCCACGATCGGGGCATTGAGCGGGTGCGAACCTCCGAGCCCGGTGAGTCCGTAGCTATAGGTGGAGCCATACGACTGGGTCCCAAATGCGTAGGTCGATCCATCGCTTCCTGCTAGGTAGTATCCGGCTTTCGGCTGTTGAGTGCTCGATGCCAGTTTGGCTGAACGAAGTATTGCAGGCGCATTGGATCCAGGATGATCCAGTAGCGAGAGCGTGGCTATGAAAACAAGAGCAATGGCCACAAGGGTCCGACGCATCATCTAGTTTTTCCCTGTCTGACCTTGGCTGCCCGAGCCACCTCTGTAAGCAGTAGGAATTCTAGCCTTGATTATCTCCTCGATCAGCGATCGCCGAAGTCAGCTTTTGGACAGGGTTGTTGCCAGAGGGCCCACTGAGCTCCAGTACAGCGCAGCCCTCGGCGTTAGCTAGACTCATCGAGCACATTGACGTTGTGCTGGACGGGTTGCTATTGGACTGACGAACAGAGGAGTGCCATGCCTCTACTGCGGGAGCTGATTGATTTAATCGAGGGATCCGAACCACCCCCAGCGTTACGGACTCGGATTATCGCTATCGACGGTCTCGGTGGAGCCGGCAAGACTACGCTCGCTGGCTTGGTCTCGGGCGCTCTTTCCGACTGTGCTGTGATCCACACTGATGACTTCGCCTCTTGGGAGAACAACCTCGATTGGTGGCCACGTCTTCGCGAACAGGTGTTGGAGCCACTGTTGGCGAATGAGGCTGCCCGTTATCAGCGTTATGACTGGTTAAGGCGAGAGCTTGCGGAATGGATTGAGGTGAAGCCTGCGGACTATGTGATCCTTGAGGGGGTAGCATCCTCGCGTGATCAATTTCAGGATGCGCTGACGGTGAGCATTTGGGTTGAGACGCCTCGTGATGAACGATTGAGACGAGGGCTTGCGCGAGATGGAGAGGCGATGCGTGACTACTGGTTTCAGTGGATGCGTGACGAGGATCGTTATTTCGAGGCCGAACGTCCAGATCTTCGTGCAGACACGATTGTCGACGGGCTGCTCGCCTGGTCGTGACGGCCAAGAATGCTGCGCGTCTGGTTGATAACCAACGCGAAGCTCAAGAGAGGGATCGACTCAGCGTGTAGTGCTTGCCTTCGAAGACGTAGCTGAGCGTGACGTGTTGAAACACCCTTGTCTTGCCTCCAACGGTCAAAGGATCTGAGAGAGTGACGCTTGTATGCGGGTAAAAGTCCATAGAGGCGACTTTGCAGACTGGTGTACAGGGTACGACTCCCAGTCGGGCAACTCCCGTCGCACTGTTGGCACCCCAATGGGTCCAGCTGGCGTCGGATAACAGGAGCGATGAGGTAGAGCAGTCGAGAATTAAGAACGAGGGCTCGCTTAGCTTCTCTTTGGAACATGAGAGAACCCAGCCGTGGTTCGGAGGGAGCTTGTGGCTTGCGACACTTGCAGATCCACATGCACTCAACAACATCGTGGCTAGTGCCACAAGGAGAAGTTTTCTCATCACCTGGTTAGCCTAACTTGGGTGACCAGGTTTGTCTAAGTCTGCTTCACAGGTCTAGGGTATTGCTTTTTCGAACCTAGGTGCTAGTTTCTCCCTATTATTACGGGAGTTCGGGCGATCTGGCCCTCTTGGGGAGATGACGAAGGTTGCGCGGTTATCTCTTATCCCAATCCCATGATCTACACAGCGACTTACCGTACCGTTGTCTCTTGTAGGATCTGCGCGAAGATAGGTTGGCTTTCTCAAAGGTTGGCTTCGGCCCATGAATTTTGAATCAACTACCACGTTGCCGCCGTGTTCCACGTGGTATTTGTGGTACGATATCGTGTTGAGTTTCATGGATTGATCAGTTAGCCTGAGCATGCACAATCTGCAGTCGACGGTGACAAGCCCGGAATGGAAAAGAGGAAGCATGAAGATAGTTGTGTTTGGTGGCGATGGTTTTTGCGGTTGGCCCACCGCTTTGCACCTCTCCTCCCAAGGCCACGAAGTGGTGGTTGTCGATAACTTCTCACGCCGAAAGATTGACATAGAGATGGAGACCGAGTCTCTCACCCCGATCTCTCCGCTCAGCGTCCGAATCACAGCTTGGCACGAGGTCTCCGGTGCGACGATTCGTACCCAGTTCATGGATCTGGCTACCGAATTTGATCGCCTTCGCGGCTTTCTCGCCGAGGAGCGACCCGATGCAGTTGTACACTTTGCGGAGCAGCGCTCTGCACCCTACTCGATGCGAACGATCGATACCAAGCGTTATACCGTCGACAACAACATCCGCGCAACTCATAATCTCTTGGCCGCGATATCCGATACCGACTTACCGGTACATCTCGTCCACCTAGGCACCATGGGTGTCTATGGATATGGCTGGTCAGATGATTCCTTGATACCAGAGGGCTACCTTGAGGTGATGCTCGAGACACCGTCAGGTGTGGTAAAGCGTGATATTTTGCATCCCACCAGCCCGGGGTCGGTCTATCACATGACCAAAACGCTTGACCAGCTTATGTTTGCCTTCTATGCAAAGAACGATCGCATTCGAGTTACCGATCTGCATCAGGGTATCGTTTGGGGAACGCAAACTCCGCAGACGGCACTTGATGAGCGACTTATCAACCGCTTCGACTACGACGGTGATTACGGGACTGTGTTGAATCGTTTCCTGATGCAGGCCGCTATCGGTCATCCGTTGACGGTTCACGGTACCGGCGGTCAGACTCGGGCCTTTATCCACATAACCGATACCGTACGCTGCATCGAACTCGCTATCGGAAACCCCCCGGAGGCGGGTGAGCGTCCCCGGATCTTGAACCAGGTCACAGAGACCCATCGCGTCAGAGACCTTGCTGCTCTTGTATCTGAGCACACCGGTGTCGGAATTCAGCACCTTGATAATCCAAGGCTCGAGGCCGATGAGAATACTCTTCGAGTCGACAACCATACCTTCCTTGAACTCGGTCTCAACCCGACCACGCTTTCTGATGGCTTGATGGCTGAGGTACGCGAGGTTGCTGGCAAGTACGCCTTCCGCGTTGATGACTCCAAAATTCTCGCTCGTTCTCTCTGGCGTAAGGATATGCGGACACGGTGATTTCATCTATCGGGTGCGCCAATCCACCCGATTTTATGGCTCTCGTCGCTGCCACAATCTGGCAGCTGAACGTCCCGGCTGATCACGCAACATCCTTTGCTGCGTCGTGGCCAATCAGGTTTTGCGCCTGATTCACAATCGTCTCCGCCGTTGTGCGGATCCGCTCGCCCGATGCCAGGATCGCCTCGAGAGCCTGATTCGGCCCTCCAGCCCACTGCATGATGTAACTGAAGCTGTAGCTAGCGCTCTCGATTCCAAACGCGTGACAGATGAGGTAGGCGACGGACTCTGCCTCGAATTCAGCGATCGCCCTTGTTGTGCCTGGTTCACCATGGAGATATGCATGGCTTAGTTCGTGAGCTAGCGTCTTCGCCTGGTGGCGTGGTGACAGACTATCCGAGATGGTAATCATACGACCAAGGTGTGAGCATAGGCCGTTGATGCCGTCGGGCAACCCTCCTTGGGAGACCATGAAGTTGTAGCCGCTAGCTACCTCAACCAGGGCGTCAAAGAGGCCGACAGGATCATCTCCTAACAGCAGTTGGGGTGTGACAGGGAGCACAGCTCCACTGGTTTGGCTGATGTCAAAGACCGAGACGGTACGAAAGCTCACACTCCCGTCTGAGTGTTCGATCGGGGCAACGATCTTGATCGCTCGCGAACCCTTTACGACCTGTCGATCGAGCGATTGCCAGCTTCGATACCCCGCCACCTGGGTAGCACCCGGGCACTGTCGCGCGATCAAGATTCC
>DAHXNM010000228.1 GCA_027365375.1 Ferrimicrobium sp.
CGTCAACTCCTGTTGATCAAGGGTGCCGTTCCGGGTCCACGTGGTGCGATGGTTGTCATTCGCGATACGGTGAAAGGCGGGAAGCGGATATGACCCAGCAGGCAAAGGTTGTCGGTGTCACCGGCAGTCTCGATGGAGAGATTGTTCTCGTAGATCATGTTTTCGATGTGCCAGCTAACGTTGGTCTGTTGCATCAGGTTGTGGTAGCCGAGGAGGCTAACCGTCGACGGGGTACGCATTCGACAAAGACGCGCGCAGAGGTGTCTGGTGGTGGCGCTAAGCCGTTCCGCCAGAAGGGAACTGGTAATGCACGCCAGGGCTCGACCCGCGCTCCACAGTTCACAGGGGGCGGAATCGTTCATGGCCCTCGACCGCGTAGCTATGTGCAAGCGACGCCCAAGAAGATGGTAAGAGCCGCTCTTAAGCAGGCGCTCTCCGACAGAGCTCGTGGTGGCGCTATATACGTGCTACGCGGAGAGTTGGAGACACCCTCGACAAAGGGCGCTGTCAACATCGTCCAAGTCGCCGGCTTAGCCGGTAAGAATGTCTCGCTCGTGGCACTACCCACAGAGGGTGGTATCGTCAGGAGTTTTCGCAACCTTCCTGAGCTCATGATCGCAACCCCGGCATCGCTTTTGACGCGTACCGTGCTTACCAGCGATGTGGTGCTCTTCACCGAGGCTGGGTTGTCCGCTATTGTTGATCGCTTAAGTGACAGGGAGAGTGAATAATGCACGCTGGGGATCGTTACCAGGTGTTGCGCAGGCCACTCGTGTCTGAGAAGAGCTATAACCTCATGGACACCGGTGTCTACACCTTCGAGGTTGATACCGATGCCACCAAGATTGATGTCCGCAAGGCGGTTGAGAAGCTCTTCGAGGTCAAGGTGGCCAAGGTTAACACGCTGAACCGTAAGGGTAAGTCGACTCGGAATCGACGCACCGGTAAGGTCAGCTTTCGTCCGGATACCAAAATCGCTTACGTGACACTTCGCGAGGGTTTTGCTATCGAGTTGTTGCAGAGGTAGGTAGATATGGCGATTCGTAGACGCAAACCAACCAGCGCGGGACGGCGTTTCCAGTCCGTCTCAACTTTTGATGAGCTGACAAAGAAGGCTCCTGAGAAGTCCTTGCTGCAGCCGAAGTCGAGCAGTGGAGGACGAAACTCGAAGGGCCGCAAGACGGCCCGACACCGGGGTGGCGGACATAAGCAGCAGTATCGTCTGATCGATTTCAAGCGCACCAAGGATGGGGTTCCAGCTACGGTGGCTGCGATCGAGTATGACCCAAATCGAAATGCTCGTATTGCCCTGCTTCATTACCATGACGGTGAAAAGAGATATATTCTCGCCCCTCGTGGTTTGAAGGTTGGCGATAAGGTCCAGTCGGGAGTCGGAGCTGATATTACGGTTGGCAATGCCTTGCCGTTGCGTGCTATCCCAGTTGGGTCTGTAGTTCACAACGTGGAGTTGCGTCCTGGTCAGGGAGGCAAGATCGCCAGAAGTGCGGGTATGAGTGTTCAGCTCGTCGGTCGTGACGAGGTATACGCCACCCTGCGGCTTCCATCGACTGAGATGCGGAGGGTTCCTGCAGATGCGCGTGCCACCATAGGTGAGGTTGGTAACGCGGAGTTTGAGTTGCTCTCGATTGGTAAGGCAGGTCGTAACCGCTGGAAGGGCGTGCGCCCGCAGACTCGTGGTGTCGCCATGAACCCTGTTGATCACCCACTTGGTGGTGGTGAAGGAAAGACTTCGGGTGGCCGTCACCCAGTGTCACCTTGGGGTAAGCCAGAGGGTCGCACTCGGCGCGCACATCGTGATTCCGATCAGTTAATTATTCGACGACGTCGCGGTCGCGGAGCCAGGAGATAGTAGATGCCTAGAAGTCTTAAAAAGGGCCCATTTGTCGATGACCATCTGCTTAAGAAGGTCGACGATCTCAATGAGAAGAATGAGAAGCGAGTTATAAAGACCTGGTCTCGGAGATCGACAATCATCCCAGATATGGTTGGTCACACCATCGCTGTCCATGACGGCCGCAAGCATGTTCCGGTCTACGTGACGGAGTCCATGGTTGGGCACAAGCTTGGTGAATTCGCACCGACTCGGACCTTCCGGTACCATGCAGGTCAAGAGAAGACAGCGAGGAGAAGATAGTGGCGCAGACGTTAGAGGCGAATCAAGCACGCGCGGTTCTCCGTTACTTCCGCATGAGTCCTACTAAGGCTCGACAAGTGCTCGATCTCATTCGCGGCAAGTCGGCGGTTGACGCCATTCGGGCGCTTTCATTGGTTAATCGAGAGGCCAGCGAGGTAGTGGGCAAGTTGCTTGCCTCGGCGGTCGCCAACGCGACTGTTCGCTACGGACTCGGTGCCGATGAGGTGTTTGTCGCTGCTGCGTTCGCCGATGAGGGTCCCACGATCAAGCGATTTCGGCCGCGAGCACGTGGCCGAGCAACACGTATTCGCAAGCGTAGTTGCCACATCACCATCGTTGTCGAGGAGATGCCACTCGAGATGCGACGCGTTGAGGCGGCGAAGAGTTCCGGCCGCCAGAGTGCACGTCGTGCTCAGAGGGTAGCCTCATCTCGCGGTGCTGTGACAGAACCAGAGGCGCGGGTTCTTGGAACTGGGCAAGTGGACGAGAATAGCAGCGTTGGAGATCCAGCTATCGAGGGTGTTGACACTGCCGTGGCGTCGAGTGCGATTGACGCAGCAGTGATCGAGGCACAGGCTGTCGAGACTGAGGTAGCAGAGACCGAGACAGTCGAGACCCAGACGGTAGAGACCCAGACAGTAGAGCCTGGGGTTGCCGACGTTGAAGTTGTCGAGCCGGTGCCAGGAGAAGTCTCTGGGCAATCGGTCGATACTACCCAAGACACTCCGATCGTAGGGCAAGACGCCGCGATTGCAGATGATGAACCGGCGGTCGCCGAAGAAGGACAGGAGGACTCATAGTGGGTCAGAAGATACACCCTTATGGGTTCCGATTGGGTATAACAACTGACTGGAAGTCGCGTTGGTTCGCAGAGAAGGATTACCAGAAGTGGGTCATCGAGGATTACAAAATCCGTTCGTGGCTCCAGCGGGAGTTAGCTACTGCGGCGGTGTCTCGAATCGATATAGAGCGTACTCGTGATCGTCTTAAGGTGGATATCCACACGGCTCGTCCGGGCATTGTCATTGGCAAGAAGGGCTCCGAGGTCGATCGACTACGCAAGGCTCTTGAGAAGCTAACTAGCTACCCACGAGTACAGCTCAATGTCGAGGAGGTACGTAACCCAGAGCTCGACGCCACGCTCGTGGCTCAGAGCATTGCTGATCAGATCTCTCGCAGAGTGAGCTTTCGAAGAGCGATGAAGCGCTCCATCCAGATTGTGATGAAGGAGGGTGGCAAGGGAGTCACTGTCCAGTGTTCAGGTCGGTTGGGTGGATCCGAGATGGCGAGGCGCGAGACGCACCGTGAAGGCCGGGTTCCACGGCACACGCTCCGAGCGGACATCGATTATGGCTTGCGAGAGGCACATACTAACTCTGGCACAGTCGGAGTCAAGGTTTGGATCTACCGTGGCGACATTGTTCCTTATCAGACTGCGGTAGCCGCGACAGTACGGCCATCGTTACCGGATCGCCCACGGCGTATTATCACAGCTGGTGGTGGCAGACGTCGCGCCGCTGATGAGGTGGCTGTCGATGAGGTTGTTGTATCCCCTCCTCCGACGGTCGAGGAGCCGGCAGTTCCCGAGGAGCTCGAACGCCTCCTTGCTGAGGAGGAAGATATCGAGCGTCGCACCAAAGAAGAGGGACACGAGGCGCCGCACTTCAAGAAGGAGGTGGATTAGTCGATGCTGATGCCCCGAAAAGTTAAGCACCGGAAGACCCATCGCGGTCGTCTTACCGGAATGGCTAAGGGTGGTACCGAGGTCAGTTTTGGCCGTTATGGGATCCAGGCGCTTGAGCCGGGCTGGATTACGGCTAGGCAGATCGAGGCTGCTCGCGTAGCTATGACTCGTCACGTTCGACGTGGTGGTAAGGTTTGGATTCGTGTTTTCCCGGACAAGCCAGTCACCAAGAAGCCAGCAGAGACTCGCATGGGTTCAGGCAAGGGTAACCCCGAATTTTGGGTCGCCGTCGTGCGGCCTGGAAAGATCCTGTTCGAGCTCGATGGTGTCAGCGAAGAGCTCGGCCGTGAGGCCATGGAACGCGCCATTCAGAAGCTCCCAATTAAGGCGCGCTTTGTCATCAAGGAGGGCGTGGAAGCCATTGGGGGTTCAAGGTGAGCAGCAAGGTTACTGAATATCGCGACATGCTCGATGATGAGTTAAATACCAAGCTTGGCGAGACAAAGGAGGAGCTCTTTAGGCTCCGATTCGCAATCGCTTCTGCTCAGGGAACTGATACGGCGAAGCTTGGGCAGCTCCGCAAGGAGATCGCTCGTATCGAGACGGTTTTGAGTGAGCGGCGAGTCGCTGCACGAGGAGGAAAGTAATGAGCGAGTCGGCCGAAGAGCGACCGCAGCGTAAGGTCCGCGAAGGGGTCGTCGCCTCTGATTCGATGGACCAGACGATTGTCGTTCTGGTGAATCAGCGAGTGCGCCACCCGCGCTACATGCGTACAATATCGAAGACAAAGAGATTGTACGTTCATGATATGAATAACGAAGCCCATGTTGGCGATACGGTCGAGGTCGAGGAGACCCGACCGCTCTCCAAGCTTAAGCGTTGGAGGTTGGTTCGAGTTGTGGAGCGTGCAAGGTGATTCAGCAAGAGAGTCGACTGCGTGTCGCGGATAATTCTGGGGCTCGCGAGGTGTTGTGCATTCGCGTACTCGGTGGCAGTCGCCGACGCTACGCCGGCATAGGCGATGTCTTCATTGCTACCGTCAAGGATGCCCTTCCCGGGGCAGGCGTGAAGCGCGGAGATGTTGTCAAGTGTGTCGTAGTGAGGACTCGCAAGGAGTCACGACGTGCCGACGGTAGCTACATCCGCTTTGATGATAATGCAGCAGTACTGATCAACGATCAGATGCAGCCTCGTGGAACACGTATCTTCGGGCCAGTTGGGCGCGAGCTTCGTGACAAGCGATTTATGCGTATCGTTTCGTTGGCACCGGAGGTGTTGTAATGCGGTTGAAGAGTGGAGATCGAGTCCGTGTGCTTTCGGGCAAGGACCGCGGGTCTGAGGGACAGATACTGAAGGCGTTCCCTGATGAAGGGAGAGTGCTGGTTGAGGGTGTCCATGTTGTCAAGCGGCACACCAAGGCTCGTGATGCTACCACTCCAGGTGGGATTATCGAGAAGTCGCTGCCGATAGACGCCTCGAACGTTGCGGTTGTATGTTCGTCCTGTGGCCCTACCCGGATAGCTATGGATGTAGATGAGTTCGGGAAGCGGTTTCGGGTATGCAGGAAGTGCAGGGCAGCGCTATGAGTCCTACTAAGACCGAACGACCTAGGTTGAAGGTCCGCTACCAGCAAGAGGTAAGAGCGCAGCTGTTCGAGTCTCTGGGCGTGGTGAACATACATCAGGTTCCTACCCTGGATAAAATAGTCGTCAATATGGGGGTCGGACGGGCGACGCAACAGCAGTCACTGCTGGAGGGTGCTATCCGCGATCTTGAGACGATTACTGGTCAGAAGCCAGCTACCCGTCGCGCGCGTAAATCAATCGCGGCGTTCAAGCTGAGAGAGGGTATGCCCATAGGCGCGATGGTTACACTCCGTGGTGACCGCATGTGGGAGTTTTTTGATCGACTGGTCGCCATCGCTATCCCCCGCATCCGAGATTTTCGTGGGTTGAACCCACGCTCATTTGATGGGCACGGGAACTATTCGTTTGGTGTCAATGAGCAGTTGATCTTCCCGGAGATCGACTACGACAAGATTGATGCCACTCGTGGCATGGATATTACCATCGTTACTACGGCTGACTCTGATGCACAGGGCAAGGCTTTGTTGCTTGCCTTTGGCTTCCCATTCCGGAAGGAAGGTTTGTAAATGGCTACTAAGGCATTGATTGCGAAGACCAATCGCCGGCCCAAGTATCGAGTACGTGCTTATACGCGTTGTCAGCGTTGCGGACGTCCGCACGCGGTCTATAGGAAGTTTGGTCTCTGCAGGATTTGCCTCAGAGAGATGGCGCACCTCGGGGAGATCCCTGGTGTGACTAAGGCGAGTTGGTAGGAGGTTTGCGATGAGTATGACTGATCCAATCGCGGATATGCTCACACGGATCCGCAACGCCTCACGGGTCCGGCACAGTGTTGTGCGCATGCCTGGCTCGAAGATTAAGACTGAGCTTGCAAGGATCCTGAAGGAGGAGGGCTATATCGATGACTTCTCCGTTGCCCCTGCAGTTACTGGCCCGGGAACGGTGCTTGAGATACAGCTGCGTTATGTCGGGTCCCGCAACAGAGATTGCGCCATCAATGGCATAACTCGAGTGTCAAAGCCCGGCCTCCGGGTATACACCCAGGCGGCTTCGATTCAGCGTGTCTTTGGTGGTATGGGAGTCGCAGTGCTGTCGACTTCTCACGGTTTGATGACCGATCGAGATGCGCGCCGGGCTGGCGTCGGCGGCGAAGTCATCTGTCATGTCTGGTAGAGGAGTAGAACAGTGTCACGTATAGGGAAGCAGCCGATCGTTCTGCCCGATGGTGTGACGGTCACTATTGAGGGCACACGGGTCAAGGTGAATGGACCCAAGGGTGTTCTAGAGCGCACGATGCCGCCGATGGTAGCGGTTGAGCTCGATGATCGTACGGTCATGGTGCAGCGAGTCGATGATTCGCGGCAGGCGAGGGCGATGCACGGTTTGTCGCGGACCCTGGTCAACAATATGGTCGTTGGGGTCAGTGAGGGTTATCGTAAGCAGCTCGAGATAGTCGGGGTTGGCTATCGTGCCCAGCTTCGCTCGCCGAGTGAGATCGAGCTAGCGCTCGGATTCTCGCACCCGGTAATCGTGAAGGCACCCGATGGAATTGGCTTCGAGGCCCCTAGTCCAACCCGACTGATTGTCCAAGGGGTCGACAAGGAGCTCGTGGGCCAGGTCGCTGCCAACATTCGTAAGATTCGTAAGCCCGAACCCTACAAGGGCAAGGGTGTTCGATATGAAGGTGAGAAGGTAGTGCGCAAGGTTGGAAAGGCCGGGAAGTAGGTAGCGATGTCGGTAAGCCAGTCGTACAGTCGACAGAAGAGGCGGCATCAACGAGTACGCCGTAAGGTTATCGGTTCGAGTGATCGCCCACGTCTCGCTGTATATCGCTCTAATAAGCATATGTTTGTCCAGCTCATCGACGATAGTCAAGGAGTGACCTTGGCCGCTGCCTCCACGTTAGAGGCTGAGTTTGCTGGGAGTTCTACCAGCAACTGCGATGCGGCGAAAAGGGTAGGTCAGGCGATAGCACAACGAGCGGTTGCTCATGGTGTTAGCCGTGTTGTTTTTGACCGCGGTGGTTTTCAATATCACGGCCGAGTAGCTGCTTTAGCGGATGCTGCTCGCGAAGCTGGATTGGAGTTTTAGATGGCTGAGAGTCAGTACGAGGATCGGACTATCAAGGTCAATCGCGTATCGAAGGTGGTCAAGGGTGGACGTAGGTTCTCCTTCACCGCTTTGATGGTAGTTGGCGATGGAAACGGACGAGTTGGCATCGGTTACGGTAAGGCCAAGGAGGCTAGCATCGCGGTGCAAAAAGGGACCGAGGAGGCTCGACGGAAGTTGATCTCAGTCCCGCTTGCTGGGAGTACTATTCCACACCCAATCATTGGGCGCGCTGGTGCTGGGCGAGTGTTGCTCAAGCCGGCGGCACCCGGTACTGGTGTTATAGCTGGAGGAGCTGCCCGTGCCATTCTGGAGATGGCTGGTATCACCGATGTCCTTGCGAAGTCCTTGGGCTCTTCCAACGGAATCAACGTAGCTCATGCAACCATGGATGGGCTCGCGCATCTGCTCAGTCCTGACCAGATCGCGAAGGCACGTGGTAAGTATCCAGACCAGATAGCTCCCAAGGGCATGCTCGCCTCCTTCGAGGAGCGGAAGCGTCAGCAGGAGAGTGCTCGTGGCTAAAACGAACAAGTCCAAAGCTGTTGAGAAGCAGATCAAGGTGCGTCAGGTGCGTTCGCTTATCGGATCGAAGCCGATACACAAGGGTACTTTGCGTGCCCTCGGGCTTGGTCGGATTGGCAGGGAGCATGTACTGCCTGATCGTCCGGAAATACGGGGGATGTTACGCAACGTTGCCCACCTTGTGGTGGTAGAGGAGATTCAATGATTTATCTGCATGATTTGGCGCCAAACGAAGGATCCAAGACGCGTAAGCGTCGGGTTGGTCGTGGTATTGGTGGCAAGGGAGGCAAGACAGCTGGACGCGGTACCAAGGGACAGGGTGCGCGCGATACCATCCCGGTTGGATTCGAAGGTGGCCAGTTGCCACTTACGCAACGCATTCCGAAGTTGCGAGGGTTTGACAACCCTTTTCGTGTCTCCTATACGGTTGTTAATCTCGACCAGTTGAGCATGCTTGCCGAACGGGGTGTCGAAGCGATCTCGCCGGAGGTTCTGGAGGCTGCTGGCGTCATCCGCAAGGGTGCGTTGGTCAAGGTCTGCGCCCGAGGTGCGGTCAGCTCCTCTCTGGTTGTTTCGGCACATGGATTTTCTAAGACTGCAAAAGAGCTGATAGAATCAGCGGGTGGAACGGTTACTGAGGTGCCTTTGCCCTACAAGTCAGGCCGTCGCCCATCGTTGGGCAATGCCCTGATGAATCGGTAGTAAACCAGGAGCGGTTAAAAGTCAGATGCTGCAAAACTTTGTGAATATCTTTCGTGTCAAGGACCTTAGGAATAAGGTCCTTTTCACTCTGCTCATCGTCGGGATCTACCAGTTGGGATCGAATATACCGGTCCCAGGCGTGAGCTATTCTGCTATCCACCAGCTTGTTACTCAATCACAAGGTGCCGGTATCTTTGGGTTTCTGGATCTCTTCTCGGGTGGCGCCCTGTCGCGCGCGGCGCTTTTTGGGTTGGGGATTATGCCCTACATCACGTCGTCGATTATCATCCAACTACTCACCGGAGTAATACCGAAATTGTCGGAGTGGCGCGACCAAGGTTCTGCGGGTGAGCGAAAGATCACGCAGACGACGAGATACCTGACCATTGGTCTCGCGCTGCTTCAGGCGACCGGGTTGGCCTTCGTCTTTCACAGTGGCTTGGGTATTCTGTTGTCCAACCAAAAGTCACTTGATCTGATCCCCGACTTCACGGTGCCCAGAGTATTGTTCATCGTTCTCACGTTGACGGCTGGAACCGCCTTGGTCATGTGGATGGCGGAGTCGATCACTGAGCGTGGGGTTGGGCAGGGGATGTCGATTCTCATATTCGCGAACGTAGTCAGCATTATCCCCTCCGGTGGACGGCTTATATTCGATCAGGCTGGTGCTGCCAAGTTTGCGGTGATAGTCATCGTTGTCCTTCTATTGCTGGTTGCGATCGTCTTTGTTGAGCAGGGCCAACGTCGGATCCCGGTGGTATTTGCTCGGCGAGTAGTTGGGCGAAGGATGTATGAAGGTGGAAACTCCTATATTCCGCTCAAGGTGAATCAGGCGGGCGTCATTCCGATCATCTTTGCCTCGTCGATTCTTTACTTCCCAGTGCTCTTGTCTAACGTCATTCCGGTTGATAGTTTTCGTACTTTCGTGAACAACCATCTCCTGAACGCTACCAGTGGATTTTACATCGTCACATATGGGCTGTTGATCATCGTGTTCACCTTCTTCTACGTTACGGTTGCCTTCGATCCTTACCAGCAGGCAGAGATCATCCGTAAGCAGAATGGGTATATTCCTGGTGTTCGGCCTGGTCAGGCTACTCAGCAGTATCTTTCGCGTATTTTGAACCGGATCACGCTTCCGGGTGCGTTGTTCCTCGCAGCGATTGCGGTTATCCCGTCGATTCTGCTATCGGCTTGGCATATAACCTCGTTTCCTTATGCGGGCACGACTATTTTGATCTCGGTTATCGTCGCACTTGAGACCGTGAAGCAGATCAACTCCCAGCTCACTATGCGGAATTATAAGGGATTCCTGAAGTAGATGGTTGTTGGTCACCCCCTCCGACTTGTCGTAGTCGGTC
>DAHXNM010000234.1 GCA_027365375.1 Ferrimicrobium sp.
CGAATACTCATACTTGTATTATTGGTTGAGGGTCTGACAGTCTTGACGGATACGGAGAAATCCAGCTCAGTATGCGCCTATCCATCCCCACCCTCACGGACGGAGTCTTCCGGCGATCTCTGATAAACTCAGGCCCCTCGCAACAGAGGCTCGATCTCAGGAGGTGCAGCTTTTAGGCCGGTGGATCAAATCGACCATCGGCTGCGAGCCAACCACCGTCGACGACCAGATACGAGCCGGTGACGTACGAGCTCGCATCAGACGCTAGAAAAACAACTGCTCCTACCATCTCTGATGGTTGTGCCCACCTCCCCAGCATGGTCTTATCTCGATATGCCTCATACCAGCTCGTATTACTTTTGATCTGCTCGGTCAGCGGAGTCTCAACAACACCAGGAGCGATTGCATTGGCTCGCACTCCTTGGGGTCCAAGCTCAGCTGCCAGAACCTTAAGCATCTGAAGCACTCCTGCCTTCGTCGCCGCATAGACCGCCTGACCAGGCTCTACAACCTGAGCTCGGATACTCGAGAACGCGATAATGCTCCCGCCACCATTGGCCGCCATCGCGCGCCCGAAATCACGCATCACACGAAAGTTGCCCTTCAGATTGATCTCGATCACTCGATCAAACTCGTCGTCACTGACCTCGGTAATACGTTTACGTACGTTGATGGCCGGCGTCGACACAACGATGTCAGGCGTACCAAAGGTCGACAGCAGGTTGGAGCTCGCTCCAGGATCGGCGACGTCGAAGTGAAACGACCGGGATCCGGAGATATCGGCCGCGACCTGTTCAACCGCCTCATCATTGATGTCGGCACACCAAACCTCGGCTCCAAAGGCCGACAGCCCTTTCGCTGAGGCGGCTCCTATCCCACTTCCGGCTCCGATCACCAAAGCACGCTTCCCACTGAGATCAAATAGTCGCGCAAAATCCTCCATCACCCCTCCTTCGTAGTGTCTCTACCTTATCCTCGGTTCATCTAGCCTGGGGTTACGAACCCAATGCCAGTTGACCAATAGCCTCCGAAAGACGCACTTTCGCACTAGTGCGAATAGAGAAAAGGAACCGCCATGGACGCCGAACGACTTCTCACAATCGACACCCTGATGGGCAGCATCGAACAACGAGCTACTCAACTCACAGGATCAGACCCGGTGCCAACCTGTCCGGAGTGGGATGTGAACGCACTCATTAGCCACCTGGCTGTTGTCCTCTCTCGGATGAGGATTCGAATCGAGACCAACGCCGATCCAGATACGATGCCATCGACGCCCCCTAATGGCATGACGCCACCAGAGTGGCTCTCGCTAAGCTACCGGGAGCTTACAACGACGTTCCTTAACCATGAACCAGAAGACCCGGCATGGAACTGGACTGGAGAGAATCAGATCGTCGGTTGGTACATTCGTCGACTCGCTCACGAACTCGCCATTCATCTCGTTGATCTAGACGCCGCCTCGCCCTCATCCACGCCACCCGAAGAACTTGGTATCGATGCAGCGTTAGCTGCTGATGGGCTCGATGAGTTGCTCACCGTCTTTTTGCCGACACGCAACCCACGGAGCCTTCATCCCATGGAGCATCACGTGCTCGCGCTGACTCCCACCGATGGTCCAGGACAGCCTTGGTATGTCGAACTCAACGGCCTCGAGATCTCGGCTGGGCACGACGAAAAACCAACAGATGCCACCATCAAGGGAAGCAGCGTTGCACTCTACCTTTTTGGCTGGAATCGCCCTGCAGAGGGAATCACCGCAACTGGAAACTCCACCGCAATCCGAGACTTCTCGGGCATTCCTCGCTGATCAAAATGGTCAATCCCCTTGGACAACCCTTTCGGTTGTCAGAAGAGATAACTTGTATCGACTGCTTGGGTCGAGCTTTTTTGATGTCTCGGTCCTATCCGGATGAACCTCTCGCCGTCGGTGACGTGCTCAGCTACAGGTGCCAAGATTGTGGAGATAGGTGGGACCTCGTCGTCGAGGAGGATGATCTCGATCCGGACTGACAAAAACCATTGAAGCGCCGGCAGGACGGCTGCAATCTGCTTGTTTGATGAGGCGCCTCTGCTGACCAGACAACCAGCACTCACCTCCTGTATCGACGCCAAACATTGCTGCTTTCGTACAGATTGCAAGCGGAGCACTTATCTCCGCCCCCTCGAGGACCACTCCGCTTCGGCTAGAAGGAAGGCGGTCGCGACCTCCTCTCGGCCGTGGAGGACGGAACTCCCTTCACCGCTCACGCGGTCATCGATAGTTGACGCTTCCCTGAGTCGCCATGCCTGACCTCGGTAGACCTAGCGTGCGATATCCGTCCACGCTCCTCGACCGTATGTCATAGGGTGGTTGAGATTATATTTTCAGCTGCTTTCACGTCTACTCGTCCCTACAGCCACACGATCAAAGGCAGAAGAAAGCTTTGGTCTTGCGATTCTTCTTGTCCGTGTCTCCACACTCATAGCAACGTAGGCTCGTGCACCTAGGTTTATTTAAATAGGTCGCAAGGGCTGCATCTCAGATCTGCAGGAAGATAGTCCGTGTTTCTGGTCGTCATCTTGTCCTTACAAACCCAAGATCTGTCTTGTTGAATCGATGCGATTGCTTAAGGATTACCGGCACCGAGTGCAAGATCCTCGGCTCCATAGCCTGACCTTATCACCACCGAATCCGTCAGCCATTCAACGCCTCCTAAGGTCGGGACGGGGTCGGGGAAAGGCTAAGTAGTACCCAAATGCACACTGATCGCTCGTTACTGTCAGTTTATAGGCTAAGTTTAGATGCGTTGGGATCGACAATGAGAGGGGGAGGGGTGACTCATTCGCTTCGGCACCTAGCACGGTTAGCAGCATTGGTCACTAGCGCGACGCTCATGCTCGCAGCCTGTGGATCATCGAGCACGTCAACAACATCCTCAACGAACAAAAGTACTCCGCTTCAGACCCTCACCATCGGTTCGTCAAATGTTTTCCCGCCAACCTTGAACCCCACGGCGAATGCCTCACAAGCTATCGATGAGGTGATCGACTACAACGTGCTCCAACATCTTGTTCAACTCGCGCCCAACGGATCGATAGTACCGGTGCTGGCCAGCTCCTATACCGTGAGTGATGCGAACAGGGTCTACACGTTCACGATTCGTAAAGGTGTAAAGTTCTCAAACGGCAATCCGCTTACACCGGCGGATGTTGTTTTTAGCTTGAAGCGCGTGTACGCCCCTGGATCGACCTACCCCTACGGCAAAATTTTTGATGTCTCATCGGTGAATCAAGTCGGTTCTGACCAGGTTCGAGTAACCTTGACGACCCCAAGCTGGAACTGGCTCTACGACTTGGCCACCTACTCCAACGGCGTCATACTCGATCCGTCTACCATCTCAACAATGGCAACCGATCCCATCGGCACTGGACCTTTTAAGGTAACTGGCGAAGTCTCTAACTACTCGGTCACCTTGGCAAGGAACTCCCAGTATTGGGGGTACAAACCTCACGTCTCCGGAGTGGTCTTCCGCTACTTCTCTAACGCCGATTCCTTGAATGCTGCCTTGCAAAGCGG
Organism: Ferrimicrobium sp.; assembly: GCA_027365375.1. Taxonomy (GTDB): domain Bacteria; phylum Actinomycetota; class Acidimicrobiia; order Acidimicrobiales; family Acidimicrobiaceae; genus Ferrimicrobium. The sequence continues at coordinate 3,560 of DAHXNM010000234.1, forward strand.
TCAGGTCAACATGATAGACAACCTCTCCGCCCCGTCAGATGCGACGCTCTTCAAATCCAATCCTAAGTTCAAGGTAGTGTCGAGCCTAACAAATGGCAAGGTGCAGATGACCCTGAACAACACCTATGGGCCCCTGAAGAACAAGCTCGTGCGCCAAGCTATCTTGTTTGCGACCGACCGCAAGGCGATCATGGATGCCGCCTCCGGAGGCTACGGCCTGATCGACGGCACCGATACGGTGCCAGCCGATCCGTACTATCTCAACCTCGCTCACGAGTACTCATACAACGTCAAAACAGCCAGAAAGCTGATGGCAAAAGCAGGGTACGCCAAAGGCTTCAATCTCCAACTCGTACTCCCGCCGTACTTCTATGCGAAGTTGGCGGCCCCACTGATCGTCTCCGAACTTGGAGCCATTGGCATCAAGGTAAGTGTCTCCACTATCGACTTTCCACTCTGGATCTCGCAGGTCTTTGAGGGTGGCAACTTCCAAGCAACCATTATCGATCAGGCTGAGGGTCGTGACGTCTCCAACTACGGAACCACCGGTTACTACTGGCACTACGCCAAGACGCCAGAGGTTGCGAGCGAACTCACCGCCGCCAACGATGCACCTACCAAGGCACAGTGGATTGCGGGCTATCAGAAGGTTCTCAAACAGATCACCTCCGATGCGGTCAATGATTGGCTCTACATAGCGCCTTTCATAACTGTTATCGACAAGAACATCGTGGGTATTCCTACCACCGCTTACACGGAGTCCTACAACCTCTCCTATGTCGGCATCGGTGGCAGCATACCTACCTCGGCACAGCATCTCGGTTATCTCAGCTAACTCGATCTTGCCTGTGACATACTGGTGCCAAACGGTGCATCTGGTCATCATGAACGAACCACCTAAGGAGGAGAGCTGTGCAGATCGCTGAGCTTCCTGTCGTAGGCGATGCTACCCCTAGGGTGAGGGGCAACCAGCACGAACTTTTACGGTTCCTCGTAAGACGTATCGCTTCACTGTTGATCACCATGTTTCTAGCCTCTGTGCTCGTCTTTTGGATTCTCAACATCCTGCCGGGCAAACCAGCACAGGTGATTCTCGGCACTCAAGCGACCCCAAGCTCCGTGGCAGCTCTGACGGCTAAGCTTGGACTGAACAAGCCGCTCGTTGATCAGTACGCACATTGGATATACGGACTCATCACCCTGCATCTCGGCAACTCCTATATCTCATCACAGCCCATAGCCCCCGTGCTCGGAGCTGCCCTGGAGGTCACCGGGCCGCTCGTCCTGGGTGGACTCCTAGTTGGGATCATCATCGCCGTTCCTCTTGGAATCGCGAGTGCAGTCCGCCACGCCAAAAAATCAGGAGTCGTGCTATCGGGCCTCGCACAGATTGGTATCGCAGTGCCGAATTTCGTACTCGGAATCCTACTCATTATCGTGTTTGCGGTCGATCTCAAGCTACTACCAGCAAGTGGGTTCACCGTCTGGTCAACGAGCATCACCGGAGCACTGCAATCGCTGATTCTGCCCGCTATCTCTCTCGGACTCGTTGAAGGTGCGATCCTTGCCCGCTATTTTCGCACCTCGGTTGTGGAGGTTCTCGAGGCGGACTACCTCCGCACCGCTCGCGCTAAGGGTCTCCGGCCAAATCAAGCTCTAATTCGCCATGGGCTTCGCAACGCGAGCATCCCGGTACTCACCGTCCTTGGTCTAGAGCTTTCGGGCCTCATCATCGGAGCGGTGGTGATCGAAGCTGTCTTCACTCTTCCGGGCCTTGGCAGCCTACTACTCTCTAGCGTGGCAAATCGCGATCTAATCACCGTCCAAGATATCGTGATGCTCGTCGCGACCACTGTACTCGTCGTCAACCTCATCGTCGATATTCTCTATCGGATCATCGACCCGCGCATGGGGCTGCGTTCATGAGCAGGTTCGAAACAAACGGAGAGAGCATCGACCATGTGCAGCGGGCGACCCCAGGGCGCAGGGTATCGCCGCTTCGGCTACTCCTGTCGAGTCCGAGTGCCACGACAGGAGCCATTATCGTTGCTGTCGCGATTATTGTGGCGATCGTCTCTATCTGGTGGACACCGTATGGCCCACTCACGGTTAATACTGGTGCCGAGCTCCTTCGCCCAAGTCTGGCACATCCACTTGGAACCGATCAATACGGCCGCGACGTATTATCACGCTTGATGACCGGAACCCAGATTACGTTGCTATCGAGCTTGGGTGCGGTGACCATCGCTCTTCTGATCGGCGTGCCTGCCGGCCTAATAGCGGCCTTCAAAAGAGGAGCCACCGGAGAGGTCATAATGCGTGGCGCTGATCTCCTCTACTCCTTTCCGGCGTTGCTCGCCGCCATCACCCTGGTCGCTGCGCTTGGTGCCTCCACGCTAACGGCAACCCTCGCCATCGGGACAGCCTCGATCCCGGTCTTTGCGAGAGTCACCCGTTCTACCGCCCTCGGAGTTCTCTCGACGGATTATGTCCTGGCTGCGCGGGCCTACGGGCGCACGAACCTTCAGATCGCGCGGCGGCATGTATTACCCAACATCATGCCAATATTGGTAGCACAGATTGCCCTTCTGCTATCGGTGACAATCCTGGCGGTTGCCGCGCTCCTTACTGAAAATATGCTGAGATATCTCTTTCTTTTGATTCTTTCTGTTC
>DAHXNM010000246.1 GCA_027365375.1 Ferrimicrobium sp.
GACTCCAAGATCTACACCATCTTCGAGGGTACCTCGGAGATCCAGCGCTTAATAATAGCGCGTGCAATCTCAGGGGTAAAGTTGCGTTAGCGCGTCATCCGAGAAAGTGCCTATGCCGGGCTACCCATCGGTAGCACCGGCTCGCAACTGAGTGGACCAGTCGATTGGCGAGAAGGCTACTTGCTCGCTCGCCAACGCCACCCACTAGATGAAGCCACGCTATCACCGCGTCAATGCCAACAAGCTCTCTACCTGCGACGTTTAGCACGACTCCTGAGCCCTGGGCTGTCGATCCACGATCCTCTAAGACGCTGATGTGTGGCGCGAGACGACAGGCGATGGCTCCGCTAGCTCTGCACAGACGGCACGTGCCATCAATGGAGAGTGTCGGTCCAGCTGACGCAGCACTCGCCTGCAGCTCGTTTGCCGACCATGACTGACCACCACTACCCGGACGAGTGACAGATGGACCCTGCTGGGCATCTACATCTTTCCTAGGTAGTGAAGCATGCATGGCTCCAGGCTACACGTATAGTCCTGAACCAATAGCAGAACCCCAGTCGATGGACCAACCGCTTGGAACGGGCTCAGGAGCGTAAGTGTGCGACACCCCACAGGATGATCACCCTACACTCGAGAAAGTGAATCGCACACAACGGAATTCGCTTGGCAGCGCCGCCATCCTCTGGGGGGCCTTACTCCTCGCTGGTGGACTCGTCTGGCTCGGTTTTGGATCGGTACCTGAGGTCTCAGTCGGTCCAGGCGGCATGGTTAACCTTGCAAGAGCCGTCCAGGTCGGCAAGCAACATCCTCGCAAACTCAAACTCTTCGACGCGCAGCTGTCGGTGTCCTCCCTCACCCCACTGCAGTTTCTCATTGGCCATCTCAACCCAAACCTCGCCTTCGTAAGTCCGTTGCATAACCAAAGCAAGGGGGCGAGCAGTACGGCATCTGCTAACCTCCAAGCAGCACTCTCCGCCGCTGTCGCTGCATACCGTTACCTAGGCATCCCGATCAAGGAGACTAGGGGGCTCCTCGTGCGCGATGTCCTTCCGCAATCCCCGGCCAAAGCCGTAGTTCGTCCCGGAGACCTGATCACTTCAGTCAACGGGCTACTGGTCTCTAATCTCGTTAACTTCGAGACCGCGCTGACGTCACAACCTCGCAATTCAACTGTCACTCTAACCCTCGATCGTCAAAGCTCTGGACTCTCGCAAATCACACATCGACAGGTGCGAGTACCATTTAATGAAGGGAAGCTCGGCATAGTCATAACTACCGCCAGCTTGTACGAGTTGCCAACCGCACTGCATGTAAGCATTCCCAAGGCACTTGACGGTACCGACGGCCTCGCTGAGGCTGTTGCTATCATCGATAGCACCCACCATCTTCATCTTAAGCATGCCCTGTCTATAGGTATGATCGGACTCGTCAACCCAGATGGCAAGCTTAAGCCAGTGTTTGGAATCGAACAAAGGGTCGCTGCAATGCGGGCTGGGCATCTACGCTATGTAGTTGTGCCATTAGTACAGCGACAGAGCGCCGAGCGGGCTTCACACGGCACTATCGCCGTAATTGGGGTAACCTATCTCTCTCAGGCAGTGCAAGAGGTCGAGCGGCTCGCAAGGGCTAAGACTCCAAAGGAAGTAGTCCGATAGGAGGCAATCGTGTGGCGATCAGAGACTAATGGAGCACATGAGAGCTTCAGCGTCGTCAGAAAAGGTTATGATCGCGAGGCGGTCGACCGCTTCGTAGCTGACCTCAGGGCAGAACTTTCGCAGACCTCAGAACGAATCGCTAAGTTAGAGGTTGAGCTAGCACAAGCTCGCCAGGCTTATGAAACGTTACGCGAGGATACTCGGCTAGCTCTATCCGACCCCGAAAGGGCTAGTAAGCTACTTGGACAAGAGGCGTCTGAGGTACTCAAAAGCGCCAACGATGCCGCTCTCGGTCTGCGGCGCAAAGCAGAGTCGACCGCTAAGGATCTAGTCGAGCGCGCTCGTCGTGAAGCCGAAGAGATCACAAGACAAGCAAAGTTAGCAGCTGAAAGTGAAGTTGAAGAGGGGCGACAGGTCGCACGCGCACACCTCGAAGAGGTTCGACAGCAAGGACGTGAGATTCTAGCTATGGCCGACTCAACGGCTTCCAATACCGTTGAAGCAGCCAAACGCGAGGGTCGTTCGCTCGTGTTTCGAGCCCGAGAGCATGCGGCAAACCTGACCCAACAGGCGGAGAACAGGGCGGCACAGGTGCGCGAGGAGATCTCTGGACTCGACCTTGACCGCCAACACCTTATAGGAATCCTTCGAAGCGCACAGGATCTCGTTCGAACGTCACTGACTTCGCTAGATACTCGACCACTCATGCCTGAAATGCCTAGCAGTCCCACACATAACGTCAACTCGGCCGATGCAAACGATAAAGAGCACACCGACCAAAGTCACGAAACCGAACTACAAGAACCAATGGACGCGTCACCTGACGAGATCCTGTCTTTCCCTACCACGGCCACCAACAGTGGCTCTGGCGAAGCCAGCCCCGAACAGCCCGATGCTCAAGCCGACAACCCGGGATCGATACAACCCGAGATGACCTTTGCAGACGTCGCACGTCTCATCGAGCTCGCAGCCGAGCAGACTGCAGCGCTGGAACTCGACGACCTTGACGACGAATTCATCGACAATGACACCAACGATTTAGTTGATGAAGATGCGACCGAGGTAACGCTCCAAGAAGAGAGCTCGCTCCAAGCACAGTCGAGCATGAGTCCTGTCGACAGCGATTCTTTGGACAAGGATTCTGTCGACAGCAATTCTTTGGACGAGGATTCCATGTTGTCACCGGAGACTACCTCCAATATGCCATCAAACGAGCCAGCAGGCCCTATTATGGCGTCCGAGCTACCACTCTCCAGCAGCTATGACCTGACCACCGCAGAGTTTGACGACGAGATCGTGGTCATCGAGCGCTATCGGCAGTCGAGCGCAGAACAACCTTCATCTGAGGATCCAAAGTCTCGTTTACAACGCCTAGAGGCGCTTTTTAGCGAGCTCCGCGATGAAAATCCGGAACACCCATTGACCCCTCAGGGCACTGAGGATATCGAGATCTTAAATGCAAACAGCGCGTCGAGCCAAGATCCTGTTGAGATCCCCTTAGACCAACCTTCGGCCGAGCTATCTGAGCCGGACGAAGAGACACCTCAGGGCCAAGAGACTGACCAGCTCGCCAAGAAAATTCGTTCCGCACTTCGAGATTTTTTCGATCCCCGTAGCATTGATCTCTCCAGGAGAGTAAAGCGCATTACCCAAGACGACCTGAACCAGATCCTAGCCACAATCCGTTCCAGTGGACGCGAGGGTGCCATCACGCTTATCGAACAAATGGTGAACGATAGCCAGTCTCGTGCAGGAGATGTACGGTTACTCATTGCTCGGGTGGTGCACGCAGGCTCTGATTTCGCCGCTCTCCTCGGGGATCGAAGTCACGATCCAACCGGCGAACACTTCGACAAAATCGTCGAGGAGATAGCAATCGACCTCACCGATACACTCGGTCAGGCGACCTTGGTAAGAGCTCTTGACACCATCACACAGGAGTCCGAGTTAGGAGAGACGGAACTCGTGGCTCGCACAAACGGGGTCTACCGCGAAGCTAGACGCAAACTCGACGAGCTCATCAATGACAATGCCTACCGTGCATTCTGCCGAGGCTCTCGCCTGGTTCCTGGTGCAACCGGTTATCTTTGGGTCACGTCCTCTTCTTCACAGCCATGCGCAGACTGCGAGGATAACTTACTCGCTGGAATCAATCCCCTAACTGAGACGTTCCCTACAGGACATGAGAATCCGCCAGCACACCCAGGGTGCACCTGCGTCATTGTTCCCGTCTTCGCCTAGGGTGTTGTAAATGCGCGTTCCACAAGATCTTACCCGCAACAGGCGCGGACCTTCTAAGGCACAGCTAATTCTCATCGGGGTCGTTGTCATCCTGATCATACTCCTCTTCTCACTCAAGGGTGTGGCGGTTTTCTATACCGACTTCCTGTGGTTTTCGAACTATCATCTCGACGCAATATGGAAGGGAGTTCTCCTAGCGAAGGTAGAACTATGGGTCGTATTCGCCGCCATCTTTGCTATTGCGTGTTATGTCTCGCTCACGATCGTCAATCACCAGCTGCCTGCCATCACTCAACAGGACGATGACCTAATACAGCGCTACCGCGCCACCAATGAACGGCATCCCAGGATTTCCAAGGTCGCGATCACGATCGTCGCTACCCTCATTGTCGCCTCCCAAGCTCCAAGTGAATGGAAGAACTGGCTACTCTTTAAGAACTACGTCGCCTTTCCCACGAAGGACCCACAGTTTCACATGAATGCTGGGTTCTTTGTGTTCCGGCTACCTTTCATACAGTTTTTAATCTCATGGAGTTTCCTTGCCGTTGCGGTCGTCTTCATTCTGACCATCGCAGTCGCCTATGTCAATGGATCCCTTCGTCTGCAAGGACGCGGCACTCGGGCAACTCCACATCTCAAGGCACACATGTCTGTTCTTTTAGCGGTGATGGCCCTTATCAAGGCGATTGGCTATTACTTCCAACGCTACCAACTCGACATGTCGACGAGGGGATACGTCGAAGGCGCAAGCTATACCGATGTACACGCTCAACTCCCGGCGATCAACCTACTTATCTTCATCTCGATCGTCGCTTGCGGGCTTTTCGTGTTCAACATCTACCGTCAAGGTTGGGTGCTCCCAGTGTTAGCACTCGGCCTATGGGCCTTCATCTCGATCGTCTTAGGCGCGATATATCCAGCGCTCATCGAGAAGTTCGTGGTGGCGCCTGCTCAGGAACAGAAAGAGGCCCCTTATATCGCACGCAACATCGCCGCTACTCGATATGCGATGGGGCTTAACTCGGTGGCAGCAGAGCCTTATAATGCTGGAGCGAACACCTCATCTTCGGTCGCTCTCGCAAACACAAGCGCACTGCAGTCGATTGCGCTTTGGGGCTCCACACAACCGCTACAGACGTTCGATAAGCTCCAAGATATTCGGTCTTACTACCAATTCAACTCCCTGTCTATCGAGACCTACAAGGTGCATGGAGTAACCACGCCGGTGATTGTAGGCGTTCGCCAAATCAACTCGAGCAACCTTCCGGCTCAGTCCTGGGTTAATCAACACCTACAATTCACCCATGGCTATGGAGCTGCCCTCGCAGAAGCCAACACAGTCTCCAACAGTGGGAACCCGATCTTTGACATTGGCAACCTCCCTCCCGTCTCGAAGGGTGGCGTGCCTACTCTCCAACAGCCACAGGTCTACTACGGCGAAGACATGAATGGCTACGTCATCGCAAACACCAAGCAGCCAGAGATCGACTACCAACTACGCTCTGGCACCTCGGTAGAGACTCATTACCATTCCACCGGTGGGGTACAGCTATCATCAATCGTCAAGCGAGCCGCATTCGCATTACGCTTTGGCGACATCAATATCTTGGACTCGTCTCTTCTTACCTCTAAATCGAGGATTATGTTCGAGAGGGGTATCGTCCAACGAGCTCAGATGGCGATGCCATTCCTGAAGTATGGATCCCACCCATACCCCGTCATAGCTAGCGGCCGAGTGTATTGGGTGCTCAATGGCTACACCACAAGCGCAAACTACCCTTACGCTCAATCCGCGAATACAAGCGCAGTCCCATCTGGGAGCCAGTTGGCGAATGGAAACTACAACTACATCCGTAACTCCGTGAAGGTAGTAGTCGACGCCTACACAGGCGCTATGCATTTCTACGTGTCGGATCCATCGGATCCCATGATCCAATCGTATGAAAAGGCCTTCCCTCACATCTTCCAGCCGCTGTCCGCAATGAACTCACAGATCAAAGCGCACCTGCGATATCCGAGCAATCTGCTATCGGTGCAAGCCCAGATGTACGGTCTCTATCATGTCACGAGCGCATCGAACTTCTACTCGGCAGGCAACGCATGGGAGGTGTCTGCCAGCCCAGCTATAGGCCAGATCCCCTCGGGAACTAGCGGAGGTTTCGCCTCGCTCTCAAGCAGCAGCAACTCTCCAATGTTACCTGTATATCAGATGATGCAACTTCCGGGAACAAAATCAACAAACCTAAGTCTCGTGGAAGCCTACGTCCCCTACTCCCCGTCGGGTTCAACCCAGAATCTCACTGGTTTTCTCGTCGGTCAATCCTCACCGTCGAATCCCTACCAGCTCACAACCCTAATCACCCCCAATGGCCAACAGATCGATGGCCCTAACCAGATCACGTCTCGAATGACATCTCAAACTGCAGTCTCTCAGGAACTAACGCTTCTCGACCAGCATGGATCAAATGTCGATTTTGGTTCGACGTCATCCATCCCATTGGGACAGAATCTGCTCTGGGTCACGCCGCTCTACGTATCTAGCACCTCAAACCCGATTCCTGAGATCAAGGAGATCGTCGCTGCCTATGGAACAAATATCGCCATCAGCCCCACAATAGCTGGAGACCTAGAACAGATCTTTGGAGTTGTCCCTAACGGAGCCGAAGGAAGCAAGAAGGTCACGAGTTCGGTCCCGAACACCGTCGCCTCCTCCAAAGCTTCGAGCATTATCTCAAAGGCGCAATCTCTCTACAAGAAAGCACAGATTGCACTCAAGTCAGGCAACCTCTCTCTCTACCAACAAGACATCAATCAAATTGGCTCGCTCCTCAACCAAATATCTACCAAGGCCAGCGCGTCAACGGTCAAGAAGTAGGACCCTTCCCCGCTATACTGGAATGAACAACGCGGGGTGGAGCAGCTAGG
>DAHXNM010000259.1 GCA_027365375.1 Ferrimicrobium sp.
GATGGGGACTTAGTTTCTCTGACGTAAAAGATGCTCACTGCCGAACGAAGGAGCGACGTGGTAAAACACAACGCCCAACTACAGACGGGCTAGCCTGCGTACCTAGTGCTCAGCAAACTGGGTTGATGGATGAACTTCCATGAAAACAGGGACTGTTGGTCTACACTGCCCGCCATACCGGAGACGCTCACTATGGGGTTGGAGTCGATTTCGGTGACAACCGGTTCGAGAACGGTGGATTTGTTGTGCACTTTTTCGACCGTGACTTAGTCGATCGTCTCGCCGATGGATTTGAGCTAGACGATGTCACCCCCTTTACCGAAGGTGAGCTTCCACGCAAGCTTTTTCGTGTCACTATGACGCGGTTGCCCATCATTTAGTGGTGCTACGAATTCGGCTGTCGAGCTTGTTCTAGCAAGTCCGACCTTGTGCAGAATTGCGCGATGAGATAGCGTTGACCTGCGCGTTAATGAGCGATTCGTGGGCGGTAGGCTGGTAGCAAGAAGAGGCATATTCGAACTCGTCCGCGCGTGACGATAGGCGATAGGAAAAGCTTGCGATGACTAGCCGAGAGTGCATCGAGACGGGTCCCGGCAGTGGATCGTAAGAGTGGGCCATGGCGGGCCTTGCTCGACGATGTAGCTAGCGTCGAACGCTCTGGTATGGCGGTCTCGGTGGGTCTTCGATGCGCTCTCGGAATGCTACCTCCGCTTATCATCGGTGTGGCGACCGGCTATGTCGGAGACGGGGTTAGTGCTGCTGTAGGTGCGCTTGTTGTTGGCTTTGTCTCCTTCGAAGGTCGCTACCGGAGCACACTACGCAACATGATGTTGGCCAGTGTTGGTGTGACCGTCTCTGCCTTTGTTGGTGCCATTGCGGCCCCTCATCTGCTTCTGCTGCTTGTTGTGCTCGCCCTTTGGGGATTTCTTGCAGGAATCGCCGGTGCGTTTGGCCCCGGGATGTCGATGGCCGCGATGCAGGCCGTTGAGGTGCTGGTAGTCTTTAGCTCGCTTGGTATGGGTATCGAGAGTTCAGTTGTCCAGTCCCTCTGGGTGCTTGGTGGTGCGCTACTGCAGATTATTCTCCTGGTGCTCACTTGGCCGACTCGGCGACTAGATGGGGAGATGGCGTCGGTTGGTGAGGTCTATCGACGGTTGTCGAACTACGCGAGATCTAGTCCCAGAACGGCACCGGCCGCCGATCAACTCACATCTGGTGCCGACTGGCTCGGTGATCCTAATCCACTCGGAGACCCATCCGCCATTGTGGCGTTGAAGGAGTTGTTTCAGCTTGCCCAGGATATTCGACTTTCGTTGAGTGCTCTGGTTTTTGAGGCTCGGGGCGAGTTCGATGAGGTCGACACTGAGTCGCAGTGGGCAATCTCCTTTTGGCAACAGGCGGCGGTGTTGCTCGGCGCAATTGGGGATCAACTCAGCTTGTCTACCTCCCTAAAGGCTAAGGTGCGCCTGTGGAGTCGCCGACATCGCAGGCTCCTTGCGAAATCGTTAGACCTGGTAGCGCCTGAAGCGGATGCGTCCAAGCCCATCCTCGGTCTGCTGGCTCGCCAACTTGATCGTGCGCTTCATCTGGCAGATGAGGTAGCTACAGCGGGTTCGCGCGTTGTGCTGCCGGGACTAAATCGCGGTAGCCAAGGATCGTTGGATGAGACCTTGAGGCGACGACTACGTGGCCTAGGCAAGGTGCTCGCAACCGACTCCGAGTTGTTGTTTCACGCTGGCCGACTCGTACTGGTGCTGGTTGCTGGTACATATTTAGCGCACGCCTTCGGGCTGGCCAATGGTTATTGGGTTCCAATGACGGCGGCAGTGGTGCTCCAAGGTGATTTCAGCGGTACGGTACAGCGAGGGTTGGCCCGACTTGGCGGGACGCTGATAGGGGCGGTGGCAGTGACGGAGCTGGCAGCATTGGTGGTGCCGAGCCACGGCGTCCTGATCGTATCGATCGTCGTGCTTACGTGGTGTACCTACGCCACCTATCGTGCTAATTATTTTCTCTATAGCATATTTTTGACCTCTGATGTAGTCGCGATGTTCGCGATTATAGGCTCTCCGGTAGGTTCTACATCCGAGGAGCGAGCGATAGCAACAGCACTCGGAGGAGTGGTTGCCATTGCCGTTTTTATCTTGTGGCCAACCTGGCGGCGACGCCTTTTGCCAAAATCACTAGCTGCGATGGTGAGGACTCAAGGTGCGTATGCGGCAGCTGTGCTTCGCTGTTTTGATACGACCCACGCCGATGACGATGGGATTGTCGATGTCGAGGGGCTCCGAGTGCTTTCGGTGAGTGCTCGTTCCTCGAGACAGCTCGCTGCCACGCTGCTCGAGGGCATGTCGACTGAACCAGGAACCCAGCAAGCGGCAGTTACGACTGCTGGTGCCATTCTTTCACAGGTGAATTTTTGTGCGTTACTTGCGCTAGCACTCAACGCGGAGCTCTTGACTGAGCATCAGTTCTTCAGTGGCATGATAGAGGTTGGTGACGCAATCGAGCAGCTTGCCTTGTATCAGGCCGATCGGCTCACTTCGTTTGGCTCGATGTCTGATCCAGAGGAGGTCGCGCCACCACCTCCGTTCCCAACTGACCTGGTTGTGTCCACGGTTCTCTATCGACAGATCCTTGAACTAGTCAGTAGCTTTCAAGAGCTTGGCGCACTCATTGATCAGTATGGATCGGTTGTATTGATGATTTAGTATTGGGATCATTGTGGTAGTTTGGTGACTTATAGTTGCGAGCTGTTGACGTTAGATAAAGCGCCTCGGTTCGCTCGGATCAGATGAGTGGACCGAAGCGGCCGATCGATCGGTTTAGGTGGTCCCAACTAGGGCAACGGTCGTGCACCCGAGAGAGTGATCGCAGTTTTGACACCTGTTCATCAGTATCCGAGTTGTTGGTGAGAACCAGGTCTCGTTTTGCGAGCAGAGTCACTTTAACCATTGAGGCTCCAGCGGGAGGGCATGTAGTTTGCATACGGGTTGAGAGGATTCCACCCGGTGAGATGCTTATTTACCACGGCGATTTCATAGTCGCCTACAGTCCACCAGAGGCCTGCCACCTGTTTACTCTGATAGTTTTCGACCTGGTAGAGCCGAGAAAGGCCAGGTAGATCGTAGGCGGCGTTTAGTAGATGCTGTTCCGTAGGGTTGTAGTATCCTCCACCCCAATAGTTGCCCTTGGCGAACTCTACCCCAGCCGTTGGGACGAGTACGTATTGGCCAAAGTCCTCTTGGGCTCCATAGAGAGCGATTCCCCAGTTGCATGGACCAGGAGGACATACCCCTGCCGTGGAATACATCGTGCTCTGCAGTTGTGGGTTGAGTTTGATCGTGATCCCGGCTGCGTGAGCAGCAGTTGCGAACGCCTGCGCCTGGGCGGTGAGACTCGCACTTGGCGTCGCATACATCATGGAGATGGTAAGTTGTGCTCCCTTTTTAATGCCAGTACCGCATTGATTGGAGCCAGTTCCAGGGTTAACGCAGGTGGATGGTCCCGAGGCAGAGAGCTTCCAGCCGTGGCTCGTCAGTAACTTTCGCGCTGCGGCAACAGAGTACGGATAGGGATCGTGATGCAGTTGTGGGCTTACGTAGTTCGATCCCGTATAAATTGGGGCTGATCCGTAGTCGAGCATGCCAAACCCATGGAGCGTCGTCTTCAAATAGAGTGGCTCGTTAACGAGATGTTGGAGAGCTTGGCGTAGGTATAATTGATCGACGAGCTGACGATAGGGGCCGGTGTACCCGAGTTCGGCAATGTTGTCATAGAAGACCTTCCATGGCTTAATCGAGTAGCCGTGGGTCTTGAAGTAGCTTGACAATTGTAGGTCGGAGGTCGGCAGGTACCCGAAGTCGACCACTCCTGAACGTAGAGCATCTAATTCTGCTGTCGCAGAGGTGAAGGAGTAGATCTGATAGCCAGCGAGCTTAGGTTTGCCGGCTCCCGTGTAGTGCGGATTGGCTCTAAACACGGCGTGATACGAGGTTGGACTGTAGCCGGTAAGCTCCCATGGCCCATCCACGTTCTTCCATAGCGGGTTGGTTGCATAGCTGCTAAGTTGACCTGACTCTTTATAGAGGAAGTCGATCACCTTGGTTGCGCCACTTGGTGTCGAGGCGACATTGCCGACTCTACAGGTAAGGCAAGTCTTATCCCAGTTCTGGACTGGTAGCGGATAGATCCAGGTGAGCTGATTGCCTGTGAACCATACCGGGTTGTATGCGTGATTGAGGTGGAGTGTGAACTGGTACGACCCTTGGTAGGAGATACTGGTGATGTCAGTTGGCATGCGACCAGGAAGATACGGGGCGTAGTCACCGTTTTTGGCACCAGCGGCCTCGAGCTCAAAGAAGAACTTGATATCTTTGGTGGTTACCGGTTGACCATCGGACCAGGTGTAGTTGTGACGAAGTTTTATAGTAACTGTCTTATCGCCGTTGGAGTAGATAGGGGCAGTTCCGATCGACAACGGGTAGTTGATGCCGGTGGTTCCGGCGCCTCCGACGTAATAGAGCGGCCGGTATAGGCCGTTGGACACGTTGGAATCGTAGTTCTCGTAGTTAGCCTCATTTTCGAGCGGGAGTATCCAGCTGAATTGATCACCAGATCCCAAGGCATAGGAGGCGACCCCTCCAGAGACGACAGAGTGCGACGCTTTAGATTGCGACGAGTTCGCGCAACTTGCAAGGAGGAGAGCCCCCACCAAGAGGGCGATGACCGCACGGATGCCCTTTGGCTTTTTAGGCATAGATAGATGCACTTTGCGTTGCTGTGGTCTCCTATTGGGAGCAAAACTCCAAGGATTCGAGGATCGCATAGGCGATACCGATGGAATTGACATGTCGGTCATGGCTGACGTCCCTCCGCTAGTACTAACTAGATCAGGTTCAACAGGTCTTTCTCAGCTCGACGTTGTCGAGCACCCTGCGTCACTGGCTCCACCTTACTTGGTGTTAGTCATGTGCACAGCATCCGATCGTTATTGGATGCAGATCGCCAATGGGGGGATGGAGACCCTATCGAGTAATCC
>DAHXNM010000265.1 GCA_027365375.1 Ferrimicrobium sp.
GGCGGTCATCTCCTCCCGAGATTGAGCCAGTTCATGGTTCATCCTGCGTGTAGCGTCCGCCGCCGCTTCGGCATCATCGGAGAGTGAGCGATTTCCGTCGCGTAGTTCACGAGCGGCAAGCGTCAGTTCCTTGAACAGCTCTACCTGGTTGGTGATGTTGGTTGCGATCGACTCGACCTTGGTTGCCGCCTCGACCACCAGGAGGCCGGTCTGTCCAATGCCTTCGGCCATCTGTTCGATGTTGCTCGCTTGTGCTGGCGTGACCACCTTGCCCGTGGGCTGTGAAGGGTGAGTGCGTCCAATACGAGCCATCCTCGTCCTCCTCATTCGATTGTCGCCTTGGACCAGGTTTCGTCATTGAATCGGGCTCGCTTGAGATATTGCTTCGGTTACAGCGCCCTCGCAGGAGTGGTGCCTGATGGCGAATGTGGATCCAGCCGATGTAGCTCTGCCAGTCGAGCCTTGATAGCCCCTTCATAAGCGAGGTTGTCGTGCACTGCCATCGGTGGCGGTGCTTGCACCAACATGGTCGACGATCAGCAAACTCGCAAGACCGCATAGACAGGCTTCAGTGCGACCGACTAGCCTGCGCTTGTGGTACAGATTCCAGAGGGCTGGAGCCTTGATGGATCAAGGCTCGTTCGCCGCATAGAACTCGACGCATACGAGAAGGTGGTTGTTGTTGGGCTCGCCGTGTCGCTCTTGGCGATTTGGCGTAACCACCATCCAACGTTGATCGTCGAGTATCACAGTATCGTAGTTGAGCTCAGCAGCCACGACGTTGGTTCCGTAACCGACAGAGATCTCGATCTCGCTAACTGGGTCAACGTACTGATTCCTCCTTGTTGAGAAGGTCGCGGTAGCGTCTACGTAGTCTCTCTTGGCAAGCGATTGACGGATCATATGCCGTCACTGCATTGAATTGCGCCGAATTGTCACGATGCAGTGCTCATGTGCCGATACGTAGTTCCAGACACGAGGTTGATGAGATCCATGCTGGGTCGGGTACCCTCCCCAAGCCGGTTCCGGTGGGCCGTTCGATCGTTCCGTCGGCGGTCAATACGAAGGGTTCAGTGAGGTCATTGGCAAAGTAGCGATCGCTAGCTGCGAGATCACCGACACGGTCAAACGCTGGATGGGAGGCGAGGGCGAGGTTGTGTGCTCGTCCTATCCCGGTCTCCAACATGCCGCCGATGCGGAGATGGAGACCCTCGCGTTGACATAGTTCGAGAATCTTTAGTGACTCAACATAGCCGCCGACTCGACTCGGCTTGAGGTTGATCGTGGGCGTCATCCCCAGTCGCAGTGCTGTTACGATGTCGTCAACTCCTCCAATCGATTCGTCGAGTCCGATCGGCGTCCGGAGTCGGCGTGCGGTATCGGCAAGGCCGGCGAAATCTCGCTCCCTAAGCGGCTGTTCTAGCAACGATACCCCAAGGCTGTCGAGCCTATCCAGCACTTTTGTATGAGTGCCGCTGTAACTTCCGTTGGCGTCTAGTACGAGGTGATCCACTGCGAATTCAGTGTTGCAAAGTTCGAGGATCGCCGACTCTGTCCCTGGTGCGATCTTGGCTTTGAAGAAACGATAGCCGTCTTTTTGGTAGCTGGCGAGCTCTTCACGAAGCCCGTCGATATCGTCTGCGATCGATAGCGAGACGCCGGCTGTGATCTGGGTCCGATCGGAGGCTGCTCCGAGGAGCTGCCAAAGGCTTACCCCTTCACGGCGAGCCCAGAGATCAAAGAGCGCCATCTCGATGCTTGCGCGTGCCATCTGGTTACCCTTGATCGACTCGAGGGCTCGGGCGATGTCAAATGGCGATCCAAGTGCGATCCCAAGCCTGGGTAAGAGGTGGTGCTCGATAACGTCTAGGCAGCTCGAGACGGTCTCTGGCCAGTAGGAGGGGTCCTCCTGGGCGCTGATCTCCGACCAGCCAGTGACACCGTCGTTCGACTCGAGCTCGAGCAGATAGGTTCTCTTGCTTCGCTGGGTGCTCTCGGAGGACCGAAAGGGTGAGCGGAGTTCGAGATCGACGCTATAGAGCCGAAGGCGTTCGAGCCGAATCACCCGAGATCTGGATAGCGCTGGTACTCAGGGAAGTTGCCGTAGAGTCGAGCCTCGCTCGGACCTTCAGTCACCGCCTGCACCAGATACTCGCCGCCGACGAAGGCGCCCTTCCAAGAGGCTCCACGTCCTCCGAAAGGCTCTTCACGATCTCCTCTTGATTTGACCTGATTGATGCCGACTTTGAACGCATTTACTTCTTGGGCGAGGGTAGCTGCGAGATCAAGATCATCGCTCGCCAGCGATGATACCAGGGCGCCGTTGGAGACGTTCATCTTGGCTAACAGCTCTGCAGTGGTATCGACGATCACCAGCGTGTCCACCGGTCCGAAGGGCTCGGCATGATAGAGAGGGGAGGCGCGTGGGGGATCGAGAATAGCTACCGGCGCCACATAGGCACTCGTATCCTGACCATCGAGGAACCGGGTCGGATCGAGCTTTCCACGGTAGATCGGTATGCCACCCCGTTCGATGGCGTCGTCGATATTGGTCCTCAACTCTTCGGCCTTTGCGGCGTTGATAACCGGTCCAAAGTCAACGTCAGGAATGGGGTCATCTGGATTGGCTACTGCCAGCGGATGACCGACGGTGAGCGACGAGAGAATGGGTATGTACATCTCAAGGAAATCATCAAAGAGTTGACGCTGGATGACGTACCTTGGGTATGCGGTGCATCGCTGTTTGGCGTACTCGAAGCCCTTTTTTATCATCGGGGCGAGGAGATCCCACTGCGAAAAGTCCCAGATCCCCCAGGCGTTGAGGCCCTCCTGTTCGAGCATGTGTCGCTTGTCGGTCCGCACGAGATCTGAGGCGATCTTGCCACCTGTATCTCGTCCTCCCACGAAGGCTAAAGCACCGATCTCGGGTGAACGGACCAGGACTGAAGAGAGTTTGCCTCCGAGGCCACTCACCAGCGTCACCGGCAGGCCCTCGTCGATTGCGAACGACATTGCCAGCGTCAGCGCAGCTACTCCACCGTCGGTGGGTGCTTTGGCTATAACTGCGTTGCCCGATAGCATCTGGACATAGAGCGCATGGGCGAGTACCGACAACGGATAGTTCCACGAGGCGATGTTTGAGACTGGTCCAGACAGTGGGCCGCGCCCCTCCAGCATTCTGTCGATCTCACCGAGGTACCACTCGACTCCTGAGGTCGTTCGGTCGACCGAGACCATCGCCTGACGGTAGGGTTTGCCTATCTCCCAGGTTAAAAGCAGTGCGAGTAGCTCGCGGTGCTCAGCGATCTTGGCGACTGCACGCCCGGTGCGAGCCTTGCGTTCCTCAAGTGGCACCTTCATCCACTTGAAGTGGTCGCTGACGCAGCTATCAAGTGCATCTGCAGCCTGATGGGTGTCAAGTAGGAGTGGTCCATGAATGCGCGAGTTGTCCACTGGTGAGGTGGCCGGATGGACCTCACCCTCCTCTCTCCAACGTCCTCCCCAGTAGTTTGCAACACCTGAGTCTGTAAACGCCTGTGGGGCGATGGCTGCTGCTTGGGCGTAGAGTTCATTCCAACTTGTTCCGGGCTTGAGTTGCATGGCTTCCTTCCAGGGCCGACGACTTCACTGTTATCAATCCTCTGGAGCAAAAGCTCCTCCCTGGCTCCTTGAGTCGCTTGGGCTCTGTGGATTGACATGTGAGGTCGGGTCTTCGTCTTGGATCCATCCTAATGGCTAGGCTGGTGGGGATAGGTGGTAGATCTTTGATCGCAGAGGTTGGTGAGCAGACGGGCACTATTGATGGGTTGGCGATCGTGGGACCGACGGCGTCTGGAAAGACTGACCTCGCCAACGCTCTGGCTCTGCGTCATCGGGATCTCGTTCCGATTGCAGTCGATGCACTTAGCGTCTATGACGGCTTGCCGATAACCACCGCCATGCCTGCCGCCTCGGTCATCGAAGAGCTCGGCTATCGCTGTGTTGCCCACGTGCCGGTGGATATGGAGTACTCGCTTGGACAGTTCCTTCATGATCTAGAGGATGAGTTCGGTCGGCTTCGAGATCAGTGCCAAAGGCCACTCTTTGTCGGCGGAACTGCGCTCTGGATTCGTGCCGTCGTCAATGGATTCGTCCCGCCAAGAGGTGCGCCTGGCGTACGCGGATGGCTTGAGAGCAGACTTCTAGACGAGGTCGACGACCGCTCCGCCTTCCATCTGCTCTCTCAGCTCGATCCTGCCGCCACCGAAGGTGTAGATCCGCGGAATCGCCGTCGGCTGCAACGGGCGCTAGAAGTGGCACTAGCTAGTGGTGGAACAGAGAGTGTCGCCGGTAATCGACTTGGCACCGATGGCCCACAGCGTTATCCACAGATCGGTCTCGCCCTTCCATCTGACCTTCTAGAACGCCGGATCCGTGCGCGTATCGAGTCTCAGATCGCTGATGGATGGGTCGACGAGGTTGCACGAGTGCTCACTATGAGCCCATCGCGAACCGCGCGCGTGGCCATAGGTGTAGCAGAACTCACCGCCTACCTGGAGGGACAGGTGGCGCTCGATGAGGCTATCGAGACGATTGCACGACGGACACGCCGACTGGTGAAACGGCAGCTGGGTTGGTTGCGACGGGACCCACGCATCGCCTGGGTGCCTAGTATCGACCATGGGGTAGAGCTTGCCGATCGACTGCTTAGCCAAGGTTGTGCTTCAGCCGAGGACCACGGGGCGAGGTTATCGACATCGTCACCTAGGTTGACCGACTCGGCTGGGAGAGATTCGCAAGTAATGGCTGACGAGCAGCGGCAGACGGCTGTCGCAGCCGAGCAGCGTGCACACACGCATGAGAGGAGAGGCGTAGTTTTGGAGCTTGTCAAGTTTACCGGGGCGGGAAATGACTTCCTGATAGGCGAGGTCGTTGGTGCTTTGCCGGACGCTGAGACGATCACGGCGTTGTTAGACCGGTCATATGGGGTTGGCGCAGATGGGCTCATCTTGGTAGATCTCGCCGACAAGGATCTGCCTGTTATGCACCTGTTCAACCAGGATGGTTCTCGTGCGCAGATGAGTGGTAACGGACTGCGCTGTCTCGGTCACTATCTGGTCGCTCGCCATAGTCTCTCCCCGTCTCAAGCGATCGTCACCGATGCAGGGTTGCGCCGCTATCGACTCGTCGAGAAGAGCAATTGGGCGTGGGTGGGGGAGACCACGATGGGGAGCGTGGTGCTAACGGTAGAGACCGATGGGAGTTTCCTGGTCGACGTCGGAAATCCACACCGCGTGATTGTGCTCGATAGCCTCACCGCGCTTGAAGACATCGATATTGCTGTCGAGGGTACGCGCTATCAGGAGGAGGCGATCGATACTAATGGGATCAACGTCGAGTGGATGGTGCGAAGTGAAGATGGTTGTGTGATGCGTGTGTTTGAACGCGGCGTTGGGCCGACGATGGCCTGTGGGACCGGGTCGGTAGCGGTTGCTCGCGTAGCTCGCCATCTGGGTTGGGTTAGAGAGTTGGCTGCGATAGAGAACCCCGGTGGCGAGCTCATGGTCCACTTTGTACCAAGGTCATCTGATCGTCTCACGATGGACTTAAGCGGTGGACGCCTGCAGCAGAGCCAGCCGCCTTTAGATGCTACTAACGATACTGGTGGCGAGGACGAGGTGTGGTTGCGGGGACCCTCACTATTGATCGCGGATATGACCCCGGCTGGGTGGTTTTTCTCCTCGTGACCCTTATCGAGCGCAGTTTCCAGGAACGTATCTTGCTTGTGGGTGTTGCGACCAGTGGACGCGAGCGACAGATGGTGAACGATCAGCTCGATGAGCTTGCTAGTCTCGTCGACACCGCTGGGGCACTGGTGGTCCATCGCGAGATTCAGGTTCGTGAACGTCCCGACCCAGCCACCTATATAGGCAAGGGCAAGGTGGATGAGCTCGCGGTCTTGTCGGAGAGCTTTGATGTCGACACGGTCGTCTTCGATGACGAGCTTACCCCTGGACAGCAGCGCAATCTTGAGAAGGTACTGGGACGAACAGCGATCGATCGTACCGCGGTGATCCTTGATGTCTTTGCTCAGAATGCGCGTAGTCAGGAGGGTAAGGCGCAAGTAGAGTTGGCGCTTTTGCGGTACCGACTTCCGCGACTGGTCGGTCGGCGAACCAACCTCTCTCAGCAGGTGGGACGGATCGGTACTCGCGGTCCAGGCGAGACCAAGTTAGAGGAAGACCGTCGTCGCATTCAAGAGCGCATCGGTCAACTCCGACGTGAGTTGGCGGCACTCGAGCGTCAACGCCGCCTCCAGCGCAAGTCACGCCTGCATGGGCGCAACTCTCAGGTTGCGTTGGTGGGCTACACGAATGTGGGCAAGTCATCGTTGCTCAACGCGCTAACAGGTGCTGATGTGGTGGTCGAGGATCGTCTCTTTGCAACCCTTGATCCACGTACCAGGCGTCTGAAGCTTCCTGGTGGCGAGACGATTCTGCTCGCAGATACCGTCGGCTTCATCCGCAAGCTTCCGCACCAGCTAATTGAGGCGTTCCGGTCTACTCTAGATGCCGTCGCTGAGGCGGATCTCCTGATTCACGTCGTCGACGCCTCCAGCGTTCACGCCCTTGATCAGATGCGCGAGGTGCGAGCGACGTTGGCGGAGATCGGTGCGAGTGAGGTACCAGAGCTGGTGGTACTCAACAAGATCGATCTTGGCTATGGCTCTGATGACCTGCCCGATGGCATCGCAATCTCGGTTACCTCCGGTGAAGGTGTCAACAGCCTTCTTGCGGTGATCGGAGATCGTCTCAGGGCACTCAACCGCGTCGAGGTCTTTCGAGTCCCCTTCGACCGTGGTGACATTCTCGCAGAGATCCATAGAGAGGCAGAAGTGATCTCGGAGGAGAATCAAGAGAATGGCATTGAGGTCAGAGTTCGTGCCGATGACGCCGCGCGCGCCCTCTTGCATAGACATATCGATAGTGTCGTCTCTGATCGGTCGGTGGAGGATACAGATGAGCTTCCCTGAGCACTGTTAGTTTCTCAGGTAACATTGTTGACTAGGTGCTGTTAGGGTAGGGCCGTGAACGAGTATGCATCGACAGGAACCAAGACGGTTGCCAAGCTGCGAGAGATTGCCTATGAGAGTGGCCTTGAGGTGGTCGATGCCGCAGTCGGGTCTCCAGTTGACCCACCTCCAGCTGTGGTCCCACGCATCCTTGCGTCTTCAGACGCCGAACGCCATTACCCCCGCTCTGACGGGTCGTTGGCCTTCAAGGAGGCGGCGCTGGGGTGGTTGGGAGGCTTCGTAGGAGTCGATCTTGACCTCCATCAGATTGGTGCCACCATCGGTTCGAAGGAGTTCATCTCGCTGCTTCCTTCGATTCTCGCTCGACGTCGCCCAGACCGTGATGTCGTGCTGGTGCCTTCGATCGCTTACCCGAGCTACTCGTTTGGCGCATCGTGGGCGGGGCTTGAGAGCTACCGAGTTCCGTTGTTGGCGGATGGAGGCCTTGATTTCGAGGCGATCCCTGAAGAGGTTGCGCGACGGGCTCTCATAGCCTGGGTCAATGCTCCCAATAATCCGACAGGTGTGATCTTTGATCTGGCGAGAGCAGCTCGATTTGGAGAACGCAATGGGGTGATCATCGCCTCCGATGAGTGTTATCATGACTTCGGTTGGGCTCGTGACCCGTCATCTCTGCTCGAGTTTGGCGCCGCTGGTCGTCTCGCCGTGTTTTCGTTGTCAAAACGTTCGAATCTCGCCGGGCTCCGGGTGGGGATGTACGCCGGCGATGGTGATCTGGTCCGTGAGATCTCTGAGCAAAGACGCGGGCTTGGACTTATGCCACCGGGTCCGGTGCAAGCGGTGGCGACGCAGATGTTTGCGGACGAAGAACACGTCGGAGAGCAGCGTCGCCGATATCTTGAACGACTTCGACTGCTCGCCCAATGGATTGGTGGTTTACTCGAGGTGCCGGTACAGCTTCCAGACGGAGGAATCTACCTCTGGGTCCGAGCGACTGAGGAGTTTAACCACGATGGGACTGCGTTGGCCACGATGCTCGCAAACAAGTTTGGCTTCGTTACTGCGCCAGGAGCCGACTACGGCGATCATCGCTTCGTGCGGATATCTGCGACTATATCCTCCAAACAGATGGAGACGCTAGCGTCGCGACTGGGGTGAGCCGGGTAGGTTTACCGTTATGGTTCTTTCAGCTGAGATCGAGACACTCTATGAGCGGCGTAGCTCGCTCTCGCCCGAGGACGACGTGGCACGCCGCCAGGTATATGAAGTTCTCACCGAACTCGACCAGGGGTCGTTGCGGGTAGCTGAAGTGGACCAGTCGACGGACACTGTTGTCGTCCACGAGTGGGTGAAAAAGGCCATCCTCCTATCCTTTCGGCTTCGAGGGTTGACGACCCACACCGTGGGACCCTTTGAGTTCGTCGATCGGCTTCCGTTGAAGCATGATTATGCACGAGCGGGGGTTCGTGTCGTCCCTGGTGCCTCGGCACGTTTTGGCTCCTATCTTGGGCCAGGGGTGACGCTGATGCCAAGCTATGTGAACGTTGGTGCATGGGTCGGCTCGGAGACGATGGTGGATACGTGGGCAACCGTCGGCTCGTGTGCACAGATAGGGGAGCGGGTACACCTTTCGGGCGGGGTCGGAATCGGTGGAGTACTCGAACCTCCTCAGGCGGTGCCGGTAGTGATTGGAGATGACGCCTTCGTAGGCTCGCGAGCCATGGTCGTCGAAGGTGCCCGCGTTGGTGAGGGTGCGGTGATCGGTGCCGGCACTATCGTTACCCCCACTATCCCGATCTTCGATCTGTCCACTGGCCAAGAACTTGGTCGCGGAGTGATTCCAGCCTGGTCGGTGGCGGTGACTGGTACCAGGATGCGCGAGACACCTGGTGGTGTCTTTGGCATGAGCTGTATCTTGATTGTGTCACGCTTAGACCCCGGTCGACGCCACGAGAAGACTGAACTCAACGCCATTCTGCGTGACCATGGCGCCGGCCTGTGAGTGACCTAGAGTCTTCGCTCCGTGACCTGCTGGCGATTCCGTCGGTCTCCGGGGAGGAGGATGCGATCGCCGACTATGTCGTTGCGCAACTGTTG
Source organism: Ferrimicrobium sp. (assembly GCA_027365375.1). GTDB lineage: Bacteria > Actinomycetota > Acidimicrobiia > Acidimicrobiales > Acidimicrobiaceae > Ferrimicrobium. Next base: position 9,110 of record DAHXNM010000265.1, read on the forward strand.
ACCAAGGTTAGTTGGCGGGTAGATCGAGTCGGGAACACCGTGATAGCACACCGCGATGGAGGACCTGGGCCGAGGCTGGCGCTCTGTGGACATCTCGATACCGTCCCTGGCGATCAGGGGGTTGACGAGGATGCCGATTGCTTCTACGGTCTTGGCGCCTGCGATATGAAGGGTGGGTTGGCGGTGATGCTCTCGCTCGCCGATCGACCTTGTGCGCTCCCTATGACCATGGTCTTCTATCCATGTGAGGAGGTCGCCTTCGACCGCAATGGGCTTCATCTTCTTGGTCCGGCAGAGGCGATGGTC
>DAHXNM010000267.1 GCA_027365375.1 Ferrimicrobium sp.
AACTCACGGAGCGACATCCAATCCTCGACACATTGGTGAACAATGCAGGAGTTATGATGCTGCCTCGAGCCATGACTGAGGACGGGTTCGAGCAGCAATTCGGTATTAATTACCTAGCACATTACGCCTTGACGGCGCACCTCTTCCCGGTGCTCATGGCTAGTGACTCCCCGAGGGTAGTTTCGGTCGCCAGTCTGGTAGCCAATCAGGGGAGCATCGAACTCGACGATCTGCAAGGACTGACACGTTACGGTCGTTCACGCGCCTATGCCCAGTCCAAGCTCGCCAATCTCCTCTTCGCCAGAGAGCTTGCTCGAAGGATAGATGCGAACAAGCTGCCGATGGCTAGCGTTGCCGCCCACCCAGGATTCGCCAACACCGGTCTTCAGCGACGGACCGGTCGAGCAAACCTTGGACGCATCGGCGAGATCGCCATGACGGGGGCCAATCTCCTCTTCGCGCAGACGGCTGAGCGGGGCGCAATCCCACTGATCCAGGCAGCCACCGATCCCCTCGTCGCCAATGGTAGCTATCTAGGTCCAGATGGCTTCAAAGAACTTTGGGGGCGTCAAGCGCATCCGGCTCAACTACCGAAAACTGCTCTCGATGTCCACGTCGCCAGCGAACTATGGGAGATATCTGCTGCCATCAGCGGCGTCGGCTTCCCAATCTGAATGAACGAGAGAGCGCATCTGTCTCGCAGGGCCACAGCTACAGGCACCCAGCACCCATTCGGCCTGCCCTACACATGCTGGTCTTCCTCGCCATCAGTAGCTTACACCTGGGACAGATACCGCCGAAAACAACATCGATTCCGGTTATGGTGAGATCAAAACGCTCCTCATCGGCAAGCTGAATTCCGTTATCGCCATATGGCTAGATGTTTCCAAAGGTTCGGCAACTGGCGCAAAACAGTTGATGTAGAAACTCCACATTTAGATCCGGACAATTTCCTCGCGCTAAGGACCAAAGATGCTCAAATCCGCTTAGGCCGGACATAGTCGCCAGTCCTCATTCGCTCTTCCTGCTTCATCGCAGATTTCGGTATCTTCGCCAACTGCCAACATTGCTGCTGGTATTACGTAGGCTCTCCAGGCGTTCTCAGTCCCCGGCCGTCCGTCGGCGACCCTGCTGTATCCGCAATTGCGAGCAGGTCCGGGCAGACGGTCCCTTGGTGTTGACGTCTACGATAGCGCCTTGGCGACAAAGACTGGAATGTGACGGGAGGTCATTGTTTGGTATTCTGCATAAGGAGGAAAGGCGGCGACGGCCCGATCCCACCACAGTATGCGCTCTGCTCCCTCGACCTCTCGAACAACCGCATCCATCAAGATGTCTCTGTCATGAATGGTAACCTTGTCCGGATGGGCAACCAGATTGTAGTACCAAAAAGGATGTTCTGGTGCTCCACCCTTGGAGGCTATCAACGCATATTCACCTTCATGCTCAACCCTCATCAAAGGTGTCTTTCGCAACTTGCCCGTTTTTGCGCCCAACGTCCACAGAATTATAACAGGCAGCCCCGTGTCTGACAGTGTCCCACCCTGTTGACCATTCGTACGTTCGTAGAGATCTACCTGATTGCGAACCCACTCTTGGGTACTCGGTTCATATTCACCTAACAATGGCATATGACCAGTCTAGAGGAGTAATCGCATAGGCTGATTGAGCCAGGCTGAGTAGATGCCCGAAATACATTTCCGGATCAATGAAATGGCAGGGTGCTGAACTCGCATCTGGGACGCATCAAAACGTGATGGCAGCATGGATCGCACCAAGGTAGCCTCACAAGTTGGAGTGGTGAACCCTATGTGATCCACCTCTAATGTGAGAAGACCGACCAAAATAGATATGGGAGGAGATCACATGAAGGGCAAGAAGCACACACCAGATCAAGTCATCGCAAAACTTGCTGAGGGCGATCGGATGCTGAACGAGGGCAAAACCATCGCTGAGATTGCTCGGAGCGCATGTCTCACCGAGACCACCTGGCATAGATGGAAGAACACTTATGGTGGAATGAAGGCCAATGATGCCAAACGTTTGAAGGAACTCGAAGCAGAGAACCGAAGGCTCAAGATCATGGTG
>DAHXNM010000307.1 GCA_027365375.1 Ferrimicrobium sp.
GTTATGGTCTCGTATCCTGAGAAGACCTCTTGATCGGGGTCGATATGGAGGAAGAGGTCGTAGTGGACGGGCTCAACTGAGCGGCTTAAGCGGTATGGGTTATCATCTCTCACCTCAACTACGATAGCCGAGATCGGGTCCAGCGGCGAGCCAAGCGTCTGGAATCGGTGTTGACTAGGTCAACTTCCACGTCTAATATCTACAACCGTCAGAGCGATCAGAAGCGTAAGTCACCCCATCGTGCAACGAGTGGCACTGATGATCAGTACCTCAAACTGGGTTCTTACGCTAGCTGCGAAGATTGTGTGTAGGTGAACCCATAGCGCTCCTAAGCTGGGACCCCGTGAAACCAGTTACAGTCTTGGGGTTTGGGTCTGCCATAGTCGACGTCTCGATTCCAGTAGGCGACACCCAGCTTCGTCAGCTTGGCCTGACGAAAGGATCTATGCGTCTAGCTACTCGTGAGGAGCAAGAACGCATCATTGAGAGTCTTTCCGGCGACTGGGACCGGCAAGGGGGTGGATCGATCGCCAACTCTCTAGTAGGACTCTCGCTACTGGGTGTTGAGAGCGCTTTGTATACGGCCATTGGCGGCGACAGCGACGGTAATATTTTTACCCAGGACCTTAGCGAACTTGGGGTCGAAGTTGTCCTCTCTGAGCAGGCGTATTCGGCTGGCACTGGCCGCTGTGTGGTTCTCGTTACCGAGGATGGCCAGCGCACCATGCTCACCTATCTGGGCGCCTCTCAGGAGCTCTCTGCGGAGTTGTTCCCCTTCAAAGTTGCCACCGGTACACCCTTTCTGTTCGTGGAGGGTTACCTCTTGGACGTTCCTGGCCTTGGGGATCGCCTTTTCGAGGTAGCCCGCACAGCACGTCGCTACGGAACCAAGGTTGTTTTTAGTCTCTCGGATGCGGGGCTTGTGGAGCGACATCTGAAGAGTCTTCAGCGGTTGCTGCCAGCTAGCGTTGACTATCTTTTAGCAAATGGCGAGGAGGCGAGCGCCTTTACTCAGCGCAGTGATCTCGATCAGATAGTCGAGGTGCTGTCGAACATGCGCTTTGCCGGGGCTGTGACCTTGGGTGATCGCGGCGCGCTTTATTTTGGGGCGGATCGCTATGAGTACCTTGAGGCACCGGCGTATGCTCATGCCGTCGACACGACCGGAGCTGGAGATCTCTTTGCAGCCGGCTTCATCGCTGGTCTAGTTCATGAGTTGATTCCAGTCGATGCATTGCGGCTTGGACAATCCTTGGCCGCTGAAGTTATTGCCCACCCGGGAGCGCGGCCCCAGGTGGATCTTGGCGATTGGCTTGCAGAGCATGAGCCAGACCTTGCCAATACCTAAAAGAGGCACGATCTTCTGGCCGATTGCATGGAGGCTTATCCAGGTCTCTGGCGGATAGAGGCGATACCATAGGCAGTTGCGATAATGGCTGTGGCAACGGACGCGGCCAAGAGGATCTCCGACAGAGTTAGGAGTCGGTCTAAGACGGCGAAGGAGATTGCGGCACTGACACTCCCGACGGAGTAGCTCGAATAGACCATAGAGAAGGCAGGCGCATGCAGACGGGGTTCGAAGCGGTGAGTTGCTGCGTAGGAGCGCAAGCCGTTGAGCGGTGCGATGAAGCCACCAAAGACGAATAACGTGACCCCCAGTGCCAACTCGCTGTGGTCCACTAGTCCGCTTGCGACCAGACAGACGGAGAGTGCCAGCAAGAAGAGGGCGATCCTCTTGAGTGGTTCCACGTTGGCTGAGCGCGTCGCGTGATGAGAATAGAGCACTCCTCCGAGGATCGACCCAACCGAGAGCAGCGCCATTGCGAGTGCTGCAAAAGCAGTTTTATGGATCAGTTGAGTGGAGATAGGAACTATAGAAACGACGACCATGCCCTCTACAATCCCTTCGGCTGCGCTCAACGCCCAGAGCCAAGAACGGAGGGTGACTCGTGCGCCTCGCGCTGGCTTTGTGCCGAGCTTTGAGTCCGGTCCCAGCAGGAGTGGGCAGATGAGCGCAAGGATGGCCGGCGTGATTAGCAGCTCATGGGTGCCAAGTAGCATGACTTGGATCGATATGAGGAGCGGTGCGAGCAGGTAGGCCCCTTCCAGAGCTACGGCATCCCATGAGAGGTATCTCTGCAGTGAGGCTGGTTGCAGTCGATGTGTGAGTGTTTGGCGAAGTTTGCCGCTCCCCAGCGCTGTAAGGGCGCCAGAGAGCAGGGCCGCAGGAAGGCTTAGCCATAGGAGTGCGTGGACGAGGCTCGCTACGACGAGTGCAACGTCGACAAGGGCTAGCAATGTGAGCGTGGATCGAGCTCGAAGATGGGCGCTGTAGTTGTCAAGACGAGTTGCCACGATCCCGACAACTGAGAGCTCGCCGACTGCGAGGGCGCCGACCACGAGCGAGGCAAAGCGGAAGTTGGCCCCTGTGCCGATGACATACTCGATGGCAAGCGGTATTAGGGCGACTGGAAGTCGAAAACTAGTGGCAGGAATGAGCCATCTGAGGTAGATGGATCGATCGTTTGATGCTATCATCAGCTACGCAGGGTCTCCCCTTCATTCAAATTGGGGATGGCTGGGTGGACGCGGTGGTATTCCATATATCCGACAACTTCCGTGCCGCTGGACATCCTAATCGGCACGATTTTGTGAGCTAGGGCGGTTGATCGTATCTGAGCTGCTCTGAGCTGCGCATGGGTGCGTGGTTGGCCGTGCATCTGGCTTCAACATAGGCGGACTGGACCACCCTTTGAGCGCTGTGCGAGCATCGAGGCTCTCGCCAGAGACAGGTGGGTGATTTTGGCGAACACGGTTGAGTCGTTTTTCGTCCACCGGTGAGAAGGTGAATTGCGATCTCCTGTGGCACGATTGACGTACCCACATCTACTTTGGTACGTTTTGTGCTCCGGACTCGTATGTCGGGTTCGGAGCTCGCCTTTTACTCTCGGTCCTCTTGGAACGGCACTACCTATGCGTCTATTGGCACTCGCCTTGGACCAAGCAACCAGGCTAACGAGGTGAGTACGAAGCGGCTCGTAGTTCAAGCTCTGCTCTCTAGATTGGAGGTCATCTAGCTTGGAGTGGGAGACGATCCTGAATCGTTTAGTCTTTTCAGCCAGGTTGGGGTAGTTTGGTATGGGGTTCCTATTGTGCCTATGGGAACGTCGGTAAGTCTATGTCGCGCTTAGGCTGCGACCGGTTCCAGAAGGACGTGGTAAATGTCGCTCGGATTGGAACAGTGCGGGTTAATTGGGGATCTCCATACTGGAGCCGTCGTCTCTGATGAGGGAGCCATCGAATGGCTTTGCGTTCCTCGGTTTGACTCTGATGCCTGCTTTGCACGCCTGCTTGGTGATGATAGCAATGGCTATTTTCAAGTGGTACCTGATGTACCAATTCTGCGGCGAGAGCAGGCCTATGAGAAGGATACCCTCGTCTTGACAACCACCTACCACACCGAGACGGGTTCGGTTCGACTCCTCGACTTTATGCCAATCCGCGAGGAGCATGCTCGGATCGTTCGGATCGTTCAAGGACTCTCCGGCTACGTTGATATGAATGTGACTCTCTCGTTACGTTTCGACTATGGTGTCTCGATCCCGTGGGTTCGGCAGATAAAACGCGGCCTATCGTTTGTTCTTGGTCCCAACGCGGTGCTGTTGGAGTCTGACGTCGAAATGCATGGCGAAGACATGATGTCGGTGGGGAGCTTCCGGGTTCGAAAGGGACAGGACGCCGAGTTTGTCCTTGTCTTCTACGGGTCGACAGAGGCAATCCCAAGAGTAGTCCGCCCACGGGAGGAGTTAACGCGAACGCGAGCCTTCTGGCGAGGATGGGTGGGGGCCAAAGACGATTATGGTCGCTACGAAGAGATCGTGCGTCGGTCGATGATTACCTTGAAGGCGCTCACCTACGCTCCTACCGGCGGCATGGTGGCGGCCCTAACGACTGGATTGCCTGAACAGATCGGAGGCAGTCGGAACTGGGACTATCGTTACTGCTGGTTGCGAGATGCCACCTTTGCACTCTACGGTTTTCTAGAGCGAGGTCATCCGGTTGAA
>DAHXNM010000308.1 GCA_027365375.1 Ferrimicrobium sp.
GTGTGACGATCGCGTCGATCTCCTTGCCGTTCGAGTCCCGGTAGTGGCGGACTTCGCCGCCGATTGCAGACGCGAACACCATCAGGTCATGGATCACCGCACTCTCGAAGAGCATTCCTAATGTTTCCAGATCACTGCGCAACTGTCCCGGTCCTGCTCCGAGCGCCGCCGCTGCGAGCGATGCATCGACCAAGTGAAGCTTCGGCGAGATACGCAGTCGAGCCCGGGATCGTAGCTTTGGCGCCCAGGGCTGTTGGGGTTCGACGATGAACAGTCGCTGCAACAGTTTGATGTAGCCGCTGATCGTCTCGACGTCGATCGTCGGCGCAACCGCTCGCACATCGGCGGCAAGGGTTCTGTTGGTTACCTCGGAGGCGATGGACCGGGCCAGGGCAGCAATCAGTTGTTTGATCACGTCCGGCTCATGCCGCACGTCGGCCAGTCGCCTGATGTCCGTGCGTGCAACGTCGTCGATGTAAGCCCTAAGGCGGTCTGCGGACTGTTCGAGCCCGAGCGCCGTCATCGCGGGGAAACCAGGTCGCAGAATATTCTCGATGACCTCGTCGAGCTCGATGCTGGCCTTCATATCCGTGGCCGGTCGCTCACCCTCAAACAGCCTGGCGATACTTACCGGACAAACAGCCCTATCCAACTTCTCCGACCAGGTCATCGTCCGTTGGCGAAGTCGGAGGAACCTGCCTGCCCCCGTGTGGCGAGTGATGTCATCGGCGGGTATAGCAGACCCGGTAAGAATGAACCTCCCAGGTTCTGTAGTCGCATCGACGGCGCGTCGTACCAGGTTCCAGAGCTCGGGGTTGACTTGCCATTCGTCGAGCAGTCGTGGAGCGTTCCCCTCGAGCACCGAACGTGGCGCGATCTCCAGGGTGCGTTGTACGTCAGCATCGTCGATGAATGCATAGGAGTTTGAGGCATGCAGGGCGGTCATCGTCTTGCCACTGGCCCTGGCGCCTTCGACCACCACAGCACCGGCCGCGCTCAGCGCGCGAAGTAGCGCCCTGTCGATCACTCGCGATCGGTATGCACGTCCGAGCACTCCAACGGTATCCATGACTGCTATCATAGCCCTACACCGATGATTGCAAGGATGCTATCCCGAATAATGCAGCCTTCATTAGCCGATGAATGCAGTGATCGTGAGCCGTATTCCGCAGATCTTAGGCCGGAAACTGTTGTATGAACCCCGCCGAGGAATACACTTGGACGAATGTGGAGTTACGCCGGAAAGATAACCACATTGGACTACAAACGCATGAGTGGCCTTTCCGTGTGCTCAGCTCAGTCGAGTCTCCCAGAACACCGAATTGCTTGCCCGTTACTGCCTTGAGGACGTCGGGAGGTTCGCGCGTCGGTGAGCCGCTGGTTGTGGTGCGCGCTACGTCCACATCCGCGCGAGAGTTTGAGGCAGATTCGATCGATTGGATGTCCCCATGATCTGGCCCAAGGAGTTGCAACAGTTGGCGTACGGATGTACTATAATACGATTTAATGAACTCGCGTCGGTGGGTACTTTCCCAGGGCATACACCCTCAAACGGCATAAAAGTGGTGTTGTACCAGGAATTTACCTGTACACAAGGTAGATCAACTCGTACTGGTAGGAGACTTAGAGCCACAAACACCTGCGTCTAAGTTTGCGGTCATATATGTATGGGTGTATTCTGCGGATCGAAAACCAGAACCGCTCCGGGTCTCTGTAAACCCCGGGGCGGTTCAATGCACATTTAATTTGGAGCGGATTCAGGCATGAACGACACAAAGGCCTACAAAACGGTTGAGGCGCATCTCGAGTGCATGGAGAGAGTGGAGGTGACCGATAACACGACAGCTCACCAGGCACTTGCACACGCAACTGCTGCCGTCACCACCATCAACCAAGGTCTACGCCATCCGCGAAAGTACGATTTTATTAGATCTCGGGGCCCTGTTGAGGACATTATGGACAGACTACAGGGCTGGGTCACACGCCTTCTCGACAAGCTAGACGAAATTGTAGCAAAGCTCGCCAAGGGATCTACCTTCTCACTATCGTTCGGTAGCACCATTGCGATAACCATTAATTTTCCACCGGTCGCATAACGCAATTGGAGGTTCTGTTTAGAATCTCGTGGCCGTCGGATAGGGTTTCGAACAGGAGTCTCACCGCTCAGGGAACCGTCGTGAAAGTGTTAGACCTGTCCGATACCGAGGTGCGAAGACTTTGTTCGCCGCGATCAAGGTTCCCTAGGTCTCAGTATCAGTGTGTGCGCAGACGTCAGACATCAGTGGATGTTTGGTTGAGATCTTTCTGCATCACGATAGCCATCTCCTTGTAACCGACGGAGTTGTAGAGTGAGCGGGCAATCGGGTTGTTTGCAAAGACTTGCAGTCCAAGCGCGGTCGCGGAGTGCTCCTTTGCTAATCGGTCACAAAGTTCCATAAGCTGACGCCCATACCCCTTGCCTCGGTACGGCTCGTAAGTCTGTACCCACCATAGCCACCAGACTCTATGATCTGGCCCGTTTGGACCTACCCAGAGCTCTCCGACTCTCTCATGATTGCTTATCGCCCAACCTGCTAGTTGCCCTGGCGCGGGAACTCCGTCAGGGAAGGTACGAGAATATGAAGCTGCAGCGTTGGCGTCTGCCTCGACCTGGCTAAAGCCAATGCTCAGTAGTTCACGTACGTAGGAGGCCTGCATGGTAAGGAGCCAGCCTTCCCGTGCCTGTTGATCAAACTCAAGAAACGTCATCGTCGCCATGTGCCAACCCTAGCAACTCAGGCGTTCAGTTGTCTTGCGGACTCCCGCACATCCGTCATCCGGCTTCACTCGTTCCGGCGCGCTCCCAATTCGCGCCGTCGTTACTAGCGGTTTAGTGCAGGAGTGATCGTGCCTTTAGGCGCGCAGGAGATTCGATGGCCGGTTTATCAGCGGTGCTCGTACTGCGCAACGATGCGGGGAGGATTTATGGTTGCTACACCTTTCACTGGGCAGCAGTCGTCATCTAGCAACCTCGCCGTTAAAGTGCCCTCTTCATCTTCAGTTGTATTGCGATAACGATTTGTGCCAGCGCCAATTTTCAGCGCTGGAGGTCTTTGTGGGATCAACGTGTACTGAACAGGAAGGGTTGGTGAATGCGTCGCTGGCTGCTAACGAATTCGCACTGTTGACACCCCTTGCCAGCTGGCACTTATACGAAGCAGTCCATGTCGCGGATGCAGATGGTCTACACATCTAAACAAGTGCAGTTGGCAAGTCTACGCATGAAACTATGGCCAGTTTGTGTGCCATTGGCCAGAGGACTCGAGAGCGATTTTGGACGGCCATGGGAAGCTCTCTCGGAGTGTGATGTGTTGTGTGGTCGGTCGACATTGAATTCCCTTTGGACCCTCCAGATATCGATCGTGGTCATCGACGGGTCAGTTCGGCATCGACTGTAAGAGGAGGTCGTTTCAACTCAGAGCAAAACTGGGGTTGCATGCAAAGGTATGCGTCCAGTTCTCATGGAGCTATTTGGTCTAGGGCACAAGGTGATCGGTCGCCCATGTGGCGAGTTGATCGAGCACGGGGACGATGGCGGCCCCTGCGTCGGTCAGCTGATAGATGACCCCCGGTGGACGAGTGTCTTTGACCGACCTCGTCAAGAGTCCAGCCGCCGTAAGTTCGTTAAGCCGTTCAGATAACACCGAATCGGTTATCGGCAGAAGAGCCCTGCGCATCTCCGAGAAGCTTGCAGGGCCGCTGCTGAGAGTGCCTAGAACAAGCCCGCTCCAGCGCTTGCCAAGTAGTTCGAAGGCACGCACTAACCCGGCGTCACAGTGCCGGATGGCGCAGTCTTCCCGTGCGAACTCCATGAGGGCAATGCTAACCGAATGAGCACCACTCTGTCTACCGCGGGTATTGACATGGTGCTAGTGTTTTCCTAGTATATTGGTAAATAGTAGCTAGCAGGAGGATACGACTATGCAACTATTTCGTCTTGACGCAAGCATCCGTACAGAGGGATCTCACAGTAGCCAGATTGCTGATATCGTCCAGCAGGAGTGGTGCGACGTTCATCCCGACAGTCGCATAGTCACCCGTCGCCTCGGGAGCGATCCAATCCCAGCGACAGCCTGGCCGCTGGCGGTGAATGCCAGCTATACCCCTCCGGAACAGCGGACAAATGAACAGGTTGAAGCGCTCGCGCTTGTTGCCAAGCTCACCGATGAACTGCTTGATGCTGATGCCGTCATTGTGGCTGCTCCACTCTACAACTTCGGCGTCTCGCAGCACTTGAAGGCTTGGGTTGACATGATTATCACCGATCCACGGATGAGCGCTGAAGTTGGCCCTCTCGAGGGAAAGCCAGCGGTACTGGTGACTGCTCGAGGTGGGGCCTATGGGCCAGGGACGCCACGAGAGGGATGGGATCACGCGACACCATGGATGCGTCGTATTCTTGCCGATGTATGGAAGCTTGACCTCCGCGTTGTCGAAACAGAGTTCACGCTGGTTGGAGTAAATCCTGCACTAGATGAATTTCAGGATCTCGCCGCGGATATGCGTAAAGCGGCTGAAGCCGAGGCGCGTGAGCACGGTCGCGCCATCGCACGAAGCGAGGCGGCAGCCTAGCTTCATAGAACCTGCTTCGCGCGGTCCAGAGGTTCATATATACCCGCTCAGACGCTGCACCACTATGGTCGCGAAGATCGCAGGTTGGAAGACACGAGTTAGTCGATCTGTGCCACCTGGTCTCGATTCCAGATGATCTCGGCTCTGCCAAGATCGAGCTTGTCGGTGGTGCCTCAGCGTGCCGTATCTTGGGGATGACAAAGATCCACTCCGTTAGGGAGATCGATGATTCATGGCGCTGGTGGTGCAGTTTGTTCAGCTCGCGCACCACCCGGCTCCTGAGTTATTCTCACTACATCGAATCGTTCCACTTGGTTGATCCCACCGACTATCGAGGTTCTGGATTGAACGGCAATACTAGACAAGTTGCTCCAATGGGAGTCATGGCTGTATCCGACGATCTCGTAGCAGCGAGCTTCGAGCGATCATTCCAGCTCTTTGTCCCAGGTAGGATGCCTGTTGCTGATGGCATGGCTGCTCGCAGGGACGAAAATACCAATGCATCTTGTAATCTCCTCTGGGCGTTCGTACGGAGTGGCATTGGGATCTTGCCCATGACGAACCCTTGGCTCTAATTCAGTATCAAGAAGATTCCATGAACGGCGTAGAGTTCGCGACGTGGTCTTATCCGGGGTCATCAGCCCGCTTGACTTGGAGTCGTCGCGATGGATTAACGCTCGTAACGCCGGATCGGAGCAAGATCGACAGGGTTGTAGTCGGGTATCTCCTTGCGGCCGGGACGTGTATAACTCGTATAGTCGTCGGAGAAATGCAACGAAATGATGTTTGGTGAGCCTGTCTGAGTGGGCACTGCCCAATGACAATATCCCTCAATCGGTGGTACCACGTTGGCACTTTGTCTGAACGAACGTGCAGATTGGTCGATTCATTTTGCCAGCTGATCTGGAGGGACAGCTACAGACGCGGAACACTAGCTAGCCCATGGCGAGACGGCGATGAATGGCATCAGACTCTTTGACTCCTCGACAATGGAGGTGACGAGGATCAGGTGTTGGGGTCCAAAGAGAGACGATCGTCACTCGTGCTTACCCCGTATCGCCAAGGTCGCCTCACGCCTCGCGGCAACCAGGGAACGTACGCTATTAGGAGAGCACTGACACTCTCTGGCTGCTTGATTGTAGTACTGGTTGAGGTCGTAGGCCTCGAGTATGTTCATAGCTTGGGTACTATCCTTCACTACTAACGGCTCCTTAGCGGATTGGCGTTGACAACAATCACCCCCCATGATCCATAGCGAGCCTGTTGTTGTGGATGCTTGCCTATCTGAGTGCCTAGGTCTCTAGGTTGCCACCAGTGCCATGCAGTTTTGGTGTCCGCCACCGTGCAGTTTTACATGTCCGCTAGCGGGTAGTCAACTCTCCGGATGCATAGGCGTTCTAGGTGCAGTTGGTGACACAGGTGGCAAACCTGGTGGCGATCGGAGGCGTCCTTTTTTGACAAGCGTATCGCTCGCTCGCTAGTATTTCATCAAGTTACGCCCTAAAGGAGCAGCTAATGAGGGTTATCGCAATCGAAGAGCATTTCGCTCCACGAGATCTAGAGGCAGATCGCGGTGGTTCGGCGAGATATCCTGGCGAACTCGGCGCTCGCCTCGACGAGGTTGGTGAGCAACGCATAGCCGACATGGATCGTAATGGGATCTCGTATCAGGTGCTAGCGTCAACCCCACCTAATGCCTCGACTGCCGCTGAGGCTGCGAGGTGGAACGACAGACTCGCTGAGATCATTGCTGTTCACCCGGATAGATTCGGGGGGTTCGCATCTCTGTCCACTCCTGAGCCTGACTCTTGCAGTGCCGAATTGGAGAGGGCAGTCACTGAGCTAGAGTTCTGTGGCGCGATGATCCACGGCCACGCTAACGGTGTCTTCTGTGACTCACCCGACCTATGGCCTACATTTGAGAAGGCAGAGGAGCTCGGAGTTCCGATCTATCTCCACCCAACGCCCCCTGTACCGGCAGTGTTTTCGGCTTACTACAGCGATCTCAAGCCCGAAGTTGCACAAGTGCTATCTACGAGTGGTTGGGGATGGCATGCCGAGACTGGGTTGCATGCGTTGCGGCTGATCGTGGGGGGAGTCTTTGAGCGCTTTCCAGCTCTGCAGGTCATCATTGGCCACATGGGGGAGAATGTCCCATTCTCACTCGCTAGAGCAGAGGCGACGCTCGGGCGGGTTACTCCCGAGCTGACTCGCTCGATAACTCAGACATTTTGTGAGAACTTCTATGTGACAACGTCAGGCTACTTCACGATTCCTCCTTTGATGTGCGCCATGATGGTCGTCGGCGTGGACCGGATCATCTTTTCAGTCGACTATCCGTTTGCTCGCAACGAGGACGCTCGAGCCTTTCTTGATACCATTCCGCTTTCGCGTGAAGATCGACACAAGATTGCGCATCGAAATGTCGAACGGCTACTGTCGATTCCTGACCAGGGCAGGTAGTTGTCGATCGACTTGGCAGCTGGTCCGTCGTAACATGATCATATATAAGCGTGATGTTTAGCCGCTAGCACGCTCTTGGAGGGACGATAGCAACGGACCTGTTGGAGTGCCGTGGAGATGACTGGCGAACATGGCCAGCCTTATCAGCCCGGCGTGCACGCTGGTCCCTGTCCGTAGCGAGCGTCTCCGATCTGCTAGTCATCATGGCGTGACTATGGGAACGGCAAAAGGGCGAGTGCGGTACAGATTAGCTGAGGCTACTTAACTGAGACTACGTCGGATAGGTCTGGCTCGAGATGTAAGCAGCCAGCTTTGCTGAAACTCCGAGGAGTGCCTGCTAGATAATTACAAGCGTTCATGAGGGTTGGATTCACGCCTTGGAAAGACTATCTGACCTGCTCATTGAGATAAGGCTCTCTGTGGCGCCATGGTCATAGATGCTGCCATTGGAGCGACCCAACTGCGACGGCGGGTCCGTATTCCTACTAATATGACTAAATTAGTAGGAATTGACCAGCGTGAAGGGCAGATGATGATGGAAGAGTCGAAAACGCTGACGGTGGAGGAGATAAAGGCGGGCTCAACTTGGCTGCGTGGGAACGTTGCTGAGGAGCTGCAGGCTGATTCAACGAGCTTTGAAGCTGATACTGCCCAGATTCTTAAGTTCCACGGCGTATACGTCCAGGACAACAGAGATACGAGAACTGAGCGTATCCGTGCAAAGGTAGAACTTGACCATCGGTGTATGATTCGCGTCGCGATTCCGGGAGGAAGACTGACCGCAGACCAGTATCTAGCGCTAGATGCACTGGCAAGGAAGTTGGGAAGCGGTAGCTTGCGTCTTACGACCCGGCAGGGAATCCAGTTCCATTTTGTTGCCAAGGCTGATCTTGGGGAGCTGATGAACTTAATCAACGAGACGCTCCTCACGACCTGGGGTGGCTGTGGAGATGTGGTTAGAAACGTGACAGCCTGTCCCTCCTCGGAAGAGGGGGTAAAGCAACTTGGACTAGACGAGTTGGCCCAGACCATCTCCCTTCAGTTCAAGGCTCCATCAGATGCCTACTATGAACTTTGGATCGACGGCACACGAGTACCGAACCAGGTGCTTGGAGCGGCGCCGGTCGCCGAGTCCGTCTATGGACCCACCATGCTTCCCCGGAAGTTCAAGATAGGATTGGCAACCTCTCGTGATAACTGCGTCGATGTATTCTCGTGTGATGTGGGACTTGTGGTCGACATCAACGATCCGCTCAGAGTGAGGATCTATGCCGGTGGTGGCCTTGGCCGCAGCGGCACTGACGATACCACTTTTGCTCGTCTCGGTGATCTACTCGGAGAGGTGGATCGAGCTCAGGTTATCGGTGTAATCACCGCGATCGTGGCACTACATCGAGACGAGGGTAACAGGGAGGATCGGAGTCATGCGCGACTCAAGTATCTGGTCGAAGCGAGGGGAGTCTCGTGGGTGCGAAGCGAGGTAGAACGGCGCAGCGGAGTGACCTTCTCTGCGGCTACCCCCGATGCTTTTGCGCTCGAGGATGATCACCTAGGTGAGTTGGCGACTGACGACGACCACTTCGATTTTGGAGTCAAGCTACCAAGCGGACGGATCGTTAACCGCGAGAGCGGACGGTATCTAGACGGAGTAGCCGCCATCGTCGATGAGTTCAATCCAGAACTCGCCATCACCGCTCGCGGTGATCTCATCGTCAGAGGTATCGCCGTCGGCCAGCGTGATCGACTTCGTGAGCTCTTGGCGGTGCACGGCATTGATGCACCTGAAAAGTTGAGTCCACTGCATCGGGCGTCGTTCGCATGCGTCGCATTACCAACTTGTGGATTGGCGCTCGCGGAGTCAGAGCGTTATCTACCAGAGTTTCTAGATGAGTTCCACGCCATGCTCGCTGGGCTATCGATGTCGGAGGAGTCTTTCGAGGTGCGAATGACCGGCTGTCCGAACGGATGTGCTCGACCATACCTGGGTGAGATCGGTATCGTTGGTCGATCGAAGCGCTCCTACGATATCTTCATCGGCGCTGATCGTCACGGAACTCGACTCAACACCCTGTTTGCCCGCGATGTCGATCGGGGTGCGCTTGTCTCGGGACTCGAACCACTGGTCCGACGATATCGTGATCAACGCCGCCGGGGTGAGAGCTTTGGCGACTTTTATTTCAGGCTCGATGACGAGGAGATCGCATCGGTGAGACCTGCATCGCGCCAACGACGATCTCGCGTGAAGAACGAATCATGATGGTAAAGCTGCGCCTCGAGAACCGGATGGTTGTGGTTATAGGGGCGTCGGATGAGGCGGTTCAACGAGCCAACTCCTTTGTGAGCCAAGGCGCCCGTGTGCTGCTGGTCGGCACGCCAAAGGGCGGTTGGACGTCGCTGATCTCGGTCCGAGATGGCTCATCCTTTAGCTGCCGTTACGCGAAGCGTCCTCGTCGCAAGGATCTAAAACGAGCTGCTTTGGTGGTTGCTACCGATCGTGACCCTGCCATCAACCTTTGGCTGTCAGCCAAAGCTAAGCGTTATCGATTTTTGTTGAATACTCTCGATGTGCCTGAGTACTGCGATTACTACCATGTCGCGATTCGGCGACCTCATCTAGACATCGAACTTGGAGTATCAACAAACGGTCATTCGCCGGCGTTTGCATCTTCGCTGGCGACACGACTCGCCAAAACGGTCACCGGCGACGACTGCCATACCTATGAAGTATTGAAACAGATTCGTCAACAACTACGACAGCAGGGTCAGTCGCCGAGCTCACTGGACTGGGTTCAGCTCGAACTCGAGACCCGTCAGTCGCGGCTACGGGAGACACGGCGGGCGCCGCTTTAGCACTTTGAGCTAGATGTGCGCTAACAGCTGTATCGGCCATTATATTCGTATAGAGATATCTCTATAAGTGAAGTTATAGATACGCGCATTCAACTTTGATTGGAGAAGAAGAGATTGTCTGACTCATCAACTGCACCCGTCGTCTGGTTTACCGGTCTATCTGGGGCCGGCAAGTCCACTATCGCGAAGCGTGTTGTCGACGAACTTCGCGCAAGTGGAGCTGCACTCGAGTGGCTCGATGGCGATGAGGTTCGCTCTATCCTCTCTCCCGATTTGGGATTCACGAGAGTCGACCGCGACCTCCAAGTGACTCGCCTCGGCTATATCGCCTCACTCTTGGCCCGGAATGGTGTCATAACGATAGTCTCTGCGATCAGCCCCTACGACGAGAGTCGAAAGCGGGCGCTCGAAATGTGCCAACGCAGTGTCCTGGTTCACGTTGATGCACCGCTGTCGGTTCTTGAGGCTCGTGATACCAAAGGGTTGTATCGGCGAGCGAGGGAGGGGTTGTTGCAGGGGCTTACTGGTGTGGATGATCCTTATGAGGTGCCACTAGATCCGGATCTACGCATCGATACGTCGTCTATGACGATTGATGAGGCAGTCACAGAGGTGCTGTGGGCACTTACTCCACAGGAGACCCGGATTGGCTGAGCTAAATGCATCAATTGCAGTGATAGAGGAGGCGATCGGCGGCTATCCGGACCTCGCCGTTACCACGGGGCTCAATATCTCTGGGTCGGTGCTACTTGATCTCGTCTCGCGATCCAACTTCTCTGGCGATGTCCTCTTTGTAGATACCGGATACCACTTTCCTCAGACCCTCTCTCTTTGGGAGGAGCTCCAGGGTCGCTACTCAGAGATGAACTTTGTAACCCTTAGCGCCGAGAACCCACCGGACACCTTATATAGCCGTGATCCCGAGTTGTGCTGTTCGTTGAATAAGGTGGCGCCTCTAGAGAACTATCTCCAGGAGCATCAAGTCTCTGCCGTCCTGAACGCCAGGACTAGGGTCAGTTCGCCCGGACGACGCGATCTCTCAGTGGTGGAGCGCGGGGCACGGGTTCGCATCAATCCCCTCATCGAGTGGTCCTACGAGGACTTAGAGCACTACCTCGAAGATCGAGATATACCGTACCATCCGCTCTATCGAGAGGGTTACCTATCCATGGGATGCTGGCCGTGCACGGGGCCGGTTAAGCCAGGAGAGGATCCGAGATCAGGAAGATTTATCGGGCAGGGGCGAAGCGAGTGTGGAATCTGGCTGGATGTAAAGAAGGCATGAGCGCTCACTTCAAATCGGTTATCAATCTTCATGATCTACGAAAGGCGGTTGACACCTATGTCGCGCGCACTTATTGCAAACCAAGTTGATAGAAGCGTTACGCTTGAGCCCGCTGGCGAGATCGGACCACATTCGTTGGCGGTGGAGTGCTCTGCCCGTCAGCTGGCTGACTTGGAGATGCTCGCAACCGGTGCGTATGCACCGGTGATGACCTTTATGGGTCAGGACGATTGGAGAAGTTGTGTTGAGTCGATGCGACTCGCGGACGGAACCTTATGGCCAATCCCTATCACTCTTCAGGTGTCTGCCAGTGCTGTTCCCGCATCGACGAGTGAGATCCGACTGATGAGCCATGGCCGCCATGTCGCCACGCTAGCGGTGGCGGAGCGTTTCACTCCAGATCTGCAGCGAGAGGCGGAGATGGTCTATGCTACCTCCTCACGCGAGCATCCTGGAGTAGCTGCCCTCTACGAGGCGGGCGATTTGGTGGTGAGTGGACCATTGGTTTTTCACGCGTTGCCGCGCTCCTTCGCCGGACCCGAGTACTTGACCCCCTTTGAGACCAGGCTCGCTATCGAGCAGAGAGGTTGGCGAACCGTGGTGGGATTCCAG
The DNA here is from genome assembly GCA_027365375.1 of Ferrimicrobium sp. Taxonomy (GTDB): domain Bacteria; phylum Actinomycetota; class Acidimicrobiia; order Acidimicrobiales; family Acidimicrobiaceae; genus Ferrimicrobium. Next base: position 11,822 of record DAHXNM010000308.1, read on the forward strand.
ACCAGGAACCCAGTACACCGAGCACATGAGTACCTACACAAGGTAGCCCTTGAGCTCTTCGACGGTCTGCTTCTTCACCCCTTGGTAGGTGAGACCAAGAGCGACGATATCTCTGCAGAGGTTCGAATGCGGGTTTATAAGGCTTTGCTAGAGAACTATTACCCTCAGGAACGCGTGCTTCTAGCCGTGTATCCGGCCGCCATGCGATACGCGGGTCCGCGTGAAGCTCTCCTCCACGCGCTTTCGCGCAAGAACTACGGCTGTACCCACTTCATAGTTGGTCGAGACCATGCTGGAGTCGGAGACTTTTACGGCACCTATGCCGCCCAAGAGCTCTTCGATAAAATTGATCCAGATGAGCTTGGCATCGACATCATTCGGTTCGAGCACAGCTTCTACTGTACCAGGTGTGAGCATGTGGCTTCGAAACGGACCTGCCCACATGACCCGAGCCAACATCTTGCCCTATCTGGCACCAAGGTTCGGTCTTTGCTCGTTGAAGGGGAGACGCTTCCGGCCGAGTTCTCTCGTCCTGAGGTAGCCGCTATTCTCGCCGAAGAGTATCGCTAACGCACTTGTTGCTCAACAAGATCGCTTAACGGTATCGCTCAAGAATGTCGCTGAACTCCGTCCACTGTGGGCGGAGTAGACCCCAGAAGCATAAAAGTGCCGTGATCGTCGCCGAGGCAAGACATCGGATCTATGCGACTTTTATAGCCGCTGCGCCCACGTGACCTGCTCTCCTTGACTTGGGTCTACGAATTGAGTTCCTGGCCTCGTTCTCGTAGTCGGCGATGCGCCGATAGAGGTCTGTGCAAGCAGCCAAGATCTGTCGCCACCTTGTGAACTCCGATTCCAGCGAGCCTCGCGAAAGTGTGAAGTCATCGATGGTCTTTGTCGTGTGGAACGTGATGTGTCCGGTGAGCACTCTCTCCAGCGAGGAGAGCTAGTCTCAAGTGCTTGAACCCATCAGATCTCGAAGATCTCGTGCAACTACGTCACGCACGTGATCTGATGGATCACCATTACTCTCGACCGTTGGCTATTTCGGATATTGCGAGAGCATCCAACATGTCAAGCGCTAACTTTTCGCGTAACTTTCGGCTGGCTTATGGCGAGACGCCGTATACCTACCTTTTAACGACACGAATTGAACGAACACAAGTGCTTCTTCGCGATGGTGAATCGGTCACGAACGTCTGCTTCGCTGTTGGCTATCTGTCGTTAGCTTCATTCAGTACTCGTTTTACTCAAGTTGTAGGCGTATCTCCGTCTGATTATCGCCGACGAGACCACAGCGATCTCGAGATGCGTGCACCGTGTGTGCGCAGGGTGGCGACTCGATCAAAAGGCAATCGCGGGCTTCTAGTGCCATCGCTTGATCGAGTTGGTTCTCAATCGCCTCGATGTATGGTCATTACCCTGTCAGGCGGTGAAGTAAGCAGAATCGGAGAAGCGTTGCTCGGGAGAAGACGGCTGCTATAACCCTATGACTGTAACCGTCTCCTCGATGTTTATTCCGGTTCATGACCCTGAAGCTGCACTAGTGTTCTATCGCGATGCGCTCGGTCTCCAAGTGCGTGCCAATGGCTTTCGCTGGGTCACCGTTGACGCTCCGGGTCAGGATGTTGGGATAGTTCTGTTTCAACCTCACGGAGGTCGCTCGCAGGCCGAGGGGGATGCCCTTCTGGCTCTGGTGACGCAAGGATCGCTGCAGGTGGCGATCTTCAACTCTGACGACCTGGAGGCGACCTTTGAGAGCGTCAAGGCATCGGGCGCTGAGGTTCTTGAGGAGCCTAGCTCGCAACCCTGGGGTGTGCGCGACTGCGCCTTTCGCGATCCATCGGGCAACCTCGTTAGGATCGCGCAGGCCTGACTCTCGAATCGGGCGACCAAGCACCTGGCTATTGCTTGAATTAGTTGGAGATGGGAGACTCTGGAGTAACCGCAACCTGGCCCGGATGGAGCTGTAGGTTGTCGGATGGTCGTGGTGACAACGGTGTGACCTCCGAGTGCCCGACGTGCAAGGTCCTTTTCATGGCTGCCCCGCGCCTTTTGGACGCCCATGTCCTGCTAGCGCGGTTGGAGCTGGCAGGAATAAAGAGCCGGCGGAGTCGGGATTGGTCGTGGATGCAGACGCTTTGGTGAGGCCGGAGGTGACCTATCGATCGCTAGCATTGGCTCATGTCCGATGTTTTGCACCGCTATCAGCGAGTGAGCGAGGGTTTCGGATCTCGCCTCCTAGGTCTCAAACCGGGCCAGCTATCGCTTCCCACGCCCTGCTCTGATTGGGATGTTCGAACTCTAGTTGTCCATGTCATTGACACCCACTGGCGAGTAGAGGGTACGCCGGAGCGAGAGGCAGACCCAGCTGGTGATCTCATGAGCCAGTGGTCCGACGTTACTGCCGCCGTGCAGACGGCACTTGCTGACCCCGAGACCTCGGCGACGCTTGTTGGAGGTATGTTTGGTGAACGCTCGTTTGCGTCGCTAGTGGATACTCTTCTGTCTGCCGATACCCTCTTTCATACCTGGGACTTGGCTCGGGCCACTAGTCAGGACGAGGCGTTGGACAAGGAGGCGGTGACTCAGGCGTTAGCGCATCTGACCCCGCTCGATGAAGCCATTCGTCGGCCAGGTGGCTTTGGACCAAAGATCGATTCGACCCCCGGTGCAGACGTTCAAACTCGTTTCCTCAATTTTGGCGGTAGGGCCGTCTAGACGAGATCGGTAGGACTCAGTCTCGAGGTTGTCGGAGGGATAACACTTTATTGTCTGGGTCAACCAAGCATCTCTTGACGGTGAACCCGGACGCGGCGATTTTCGTGCACCTGCCGGTTGCCGGTATCGTACTGGCTGGCGCAGTTCAACCGTGACGGTGCGGGTTGCCGGGGTGGACCTCTGCTGGTCTGCACTCGGCTTGAATGATCGATAGCGAGAGGAGTCTTTGTCGATGGCCTTCGATCCAGACCTTGCGCTCGAGTGCTAGCCTACGAGCTGCGTAATTTGGCTAGACAAGATATAGTGGTCCAAAGAGACGATAGGTTACTCAGCCCAATCGATCCTCGTGACCGATCTAATCTGGGTGGCGCTGGGTTCCAGCGTAACAACAGCTGATGCTGGTCGATATGCTCGTCGCTAAGGTGTGGAAAAGTCCGGGTAGGGCCTTCCAAGCCATCCTTGCAGGGCGTTGGCATAGGCCAGCTGGAAGCCTAGCGGTTCATCGTAGTCGCGTTCAAATAACGCGATGAAGAGTGTCAAGGTCAAAAAGGGATGGGCGCCGAGTTCGAATAGAGCGGCGTAGTCCTGATTGACAAGGGCTAGGCGCTCGGCCTCCTCAAAAGCTAGCCAAGTTGTTGCTTCTCCGCTATGGCAGTTCAAGAGCTTTCTTGCATACTCATCTTCCCACCAGGTGACCGTCTCTACTGGGTTGGTTCGATAGCGTTCTACCAGCTCCGGGTCTCGGTCGATGGTATAGAGGAACTTGTCCAACAGGTATTTACTCAACCTAAGCCTCCTTTGGGTACCAGGTGAAGTAGGCCTCCATCGTATGGAATAGATCGAGAGAATCAACGTAGTCCGCCTTGGCACCCTCACCAGCCACACCCATCATCAGAAGGAAATCCATAAACCCATGGGTTGCATTTCCGGGTTTTGCAAGCATATCGAGATCTATGTTGGCAAGCGCAGTCTCTACATCCCCACTAGCGATCCATTCGACAGCGGCTCGATCGAACTCGGAATCTGGTCCGTGGGGGCCAAATTGTCGTGGGCCACCGAGTTCCAGCGATAGGTGGCCGGTGCCAATAATGGCGACGCGTAGCTTCGACTCCCAGCGCTCGACGATCTGACGAAGTGCTCGGCCCAAGGCGACGAAGCGTTCGGGCTGTGGCAAAGGAGGTGCGAAGATGTTCGTGTATACAGGGACTACCGGTAGGTCATTTTGCGGTCTTAGCGTGATGATTGGGCAGGTAACGCTGTGGTCAAGCCGGAGTTCGTTGCTAAAAGCTAGGTCAAAACCTAGGTCTAGCCCGCTTCGCAGGATATGGTTTGAGAGCTCGACGTTCCCCTGTAGGACCATTTTAGGCATCCCGAACTCGCGTTCTTCGTTGTACCAGTTGGCATCGTAGACCGGCGCATTTCCGACAAGAAACTGGGGCATATTGTCGAGCCATAACTGATGGAAGTGATCGGATCCAACCAGTACTAGAAGGTCGGGTCTAGCAGTGGTAAGCGTCTCCCTGAAGGCCGCAACCTTGGTAATCCACTCCTCGGCGAATGCAGGTCGTTGGTCAACTGGCATAGTCGATGTTCTGTAGAAAAATGGGTGGTGGGTTGAGGCGATGATGGCTGCTATTTTTGCCATTTGGGATTCTCCTTCTAATCTTTGGACTCGAAAGGCTGGTCAGGTTCGAAAGGGCTTGGCTCATACCTTGCTCCATGTTCCACGTGGAGGTAGATGTCCATGCCGATCGGATTTCGCAGCTCCTCGGCTATCTGGCCGAGGAGACCAGCCGATCGTGCAAGAAGCGATACTCCGCGAAGCACCTCGACGGGTATGCCCAGGTCACACAGGGCTGCGCCGCATACTCCGGCGCCGTTTAGTGGAAGCTGTCTGCCTAACACTGGAGCATGAACCCGTCCAATGGCGGCAAATAGAGAGAGGTGGTCGCCGTACAGACCCTCCTCGCGGCACAGATCCATTAACACCGGAGTCCTCGGATCGAGTTCTTTGTGTACCGGATGCCCCAACCCTGGGATGTAGAGCTTGTCTCGTTTGGCATCTTGGATGAGCCGGAGGGCGATCTCGTCCCACTCGTTCTCGGTTGTCGGATGCAGTGGCGTCTGAACGAGTGCACGATGCAAGAACCGACCAGTGTCCTCGGTCACGCCTAGGAATCTCGATCCTCCTCCAAGGAGACCAGCGGCCATGGCTCCTTGGATGGAGTCTGGCGCCGAAAGGAGGGTGAGGCGAGAGACGATGGCGGTAGGGGTAAAGCCATGATCGGCGAGTGCAACGAGCACCGCCTCGAAGATTCTGACCTCGGAGGCGTTTGGCCTGCGCTGATTCAACATCCAAAGCGCCAACTCTCCGAAGCCGACCCTCCCCATGATATCCTCAGCCAGACTCTGACCGAGGAGAGAGATTGTCCTCTCGTCGGAACTTCCGAGGCCAGTTGGATAGCTATCACCGTTCGTCACTTGACTCAATCCTTTGCTTCATAGATGGTAACCTGGCTGGGACGCGGAGGGGCTACTGAGTAAGCCATGCCCGGATCTCTTCGCTATGTTCGCCAAGTGCTGGTGAACCCCGACGATAGGATGGAGGAGTCCTCGACAACCCAATTGGGTTACGAATCATCTCTATTGGCCCCCGTCGAGTGGGGACCTCAACGGTAGGTTCTAACCCAAAACTGGCCGCTAGATTGAGACCCTGGTCAACGGTGGCGATTGGAGCACACGGAACGTTGGCGGCGGTGAGCACCTCAAACCACTCTTCTGCACTTTTTGCTTGAAGTAGTTCCACCAGAATCGGGCGTAGCCGTTCTCGGTGCATGGTTCGAAGTTCGTTTCTGGCAAAATCGGGATCGTCCGCCAACTGCGGGGCTCCGAGAGCCTCGGCTAGCGCCCTGAACTGGCTATCATTGCCTGCTATCACCACGAGATCTCCGGTCTTGGTAGGCAGCGGCTCGTACGGGAAGAGGCTCGGATGAGCGTTACCCATCCGGAAAGGAACGACCCCTGCAAGTACATATGCTCCGGTGTGATTTGCCAACCCAGACAGTGCGGAGGCCATCAAACTCACATCTACATGCTGACCCTTGCCGGATTGGTGGCGTTCTTGGAGTGCCGCAAGAATGCCGATCGTGGCGTGCATACCCGCCATGATATCAAAAACTGAGATACCAGCTCTATAGGCAACGTCATCTGGCGACCCAGTCAGGCTCATCAGGCCGGACATAGCCTGGACCATCAAGTCATATCCCATCATGGTGGCACCCGCACCCTTGTCGCCAAACCCACTGATAGAGGCGTAGATGAGGCGAGGATTGACACTCGTGGCAGTATCGAAGTCCAGTCCGAATCGCTTGAGCTGCCCTGGTTTGAAGTTCTCAATCATAACATCAGCCCGCTCAACTAAGGTTTTCGCAATTTTGAGGTCAACTGGGTCCTTCAGATCGAGGACGATCGATCGTTTGTTTCTGTTGACACTTGTGTAGTAAGTCGCTATCCCATCGTGCTCCGGGGGCATCCAAGTTCGCGTGTCGTCACCCTTGGGTCCTTCGACTTTGACCACCGTCGCTCCCAGGTCGGCGAGGAGCATGGTTGCATAAGGGCCTGCAAGAATCCTTGAGAAGTCGGCTACCAGCAGTCCCTCAAGAGGTCCAGCAATCCCCTGTTCGGTGTGGTCAGCCATAGATCGATCATCCTTTCCTCTGTAGTCTGCCCGCTGTTCGGATGATTGTCCGAAATAAGCCTAGCTTCGATCTGTGTCGAATGTCAATTGAAGAACGTGGGATCCTCGGGCGAACGCCTAAGCGATTTCGGAAGGTATCGACATGAAGCGAGCTATATCGGCTTGGATTGCCCCCTGTTTCTCCAGCAGCGGTGGAAGGTGGTGTTGCACCAAGTCATTAACCGAGGTCTCGGCGGCGGACGCGTTTACATTCATCGAAGCAATGACTCGGCCGGCGGTATCTCTTAGCGGTACGGCGACAGAACGTATTCCAAGCGCTAGTTGTTGATCTGTTAGAGCCCAGCCCCGCTCGCGTACTTGACTAAGATCAGCGATAATCTCCTCCTCGGAGGGTTGCCAACTAGCACTGACTCCAGCTCGACTGGGACTGTGCAGTGCCTCGCTCAGTTGCTCTGGGGTGAGAAATGCCAGAATCGCCTTGCCAAGGGAGGTGGCGTAGGCCGGAAAGCGAGTACCGATGTGCACGGAGATGCCGACGATCTTAGGAACGGCGACACGTGCGACGTAGACGATGTCGGATCCATCAAGCTGGGCGATCGAGCAAGATTCGTTGGTGAGCTGTACGAGGTCGGTGAGGTGGGGGCGCACGAGTTGCCACAGACCTTGTGATGCAGTGTAGGCCAACCCGAGATCTAGAACTTTTGCGGTTAGCGCATAGCCTACGTTGGTGGCTCGCATGTATCCGAGCTCCTCAAGTGTGAGCGCGATCCTGCGGGCAGTTGGGCGAGCCAAGCCAGTTCGAGAGGCAAGCACTGGCAAGGATAGTTCGACCTCTCCCACTCGAAAGGCGACTATCACGTCGAGACCACGAGCCAATGCTTCAATAAAATCTGGCGTTTCGCTACGTCGTGTCATCAGCGATCTTGATCTCCTTGGGGTGCCTGTAGTAGTGGCGCTTTAGCCACGTAGTCTAGGTGCGCTTTGCTCTCATGGTAGAACCGAGTGAGTCTGTGGACGGTGACTGAAGCGCAAGCCATCGATCGCCAACTAAATCTCCGGTAACGTCGCTGAGGTCTAGGGGGACAAGACCAAGAGCTCAGCAGCCCAACCGCGTTCTTATCGTTGTGTAGGAGATTGCGATTCAGACCTTCTCATCATCTCCGCAACCCTCGTGAGATCTCTCTAACCCCTTGTGCTTGACATCGCGACTCTCTTGGTTTAGCATGATGGGCAGTCAAATGACCGAAGAACGGACAGATGTCCGTTAGAAGTAGAGTTGCTTGATGGAAATTGGACGCGAAGGGGGAGTTGTGACGGAGGAAGTGAAGCAGACGATGCCGCAAGAGGGACAGCCGATAGTCTTTCGTGATGGAGTTGTGATCTGCATGGATCGTGGTCACCAGCTGCTCTCTCGTGCGGACGTATTGATCCAAAATGGTCGGATCGCCGCCATCGGGCCGGCGTTAGCTGCTCCTACTGACAGCTTCACCATCGACGCCTCGAACGGTATAGTTATGCCGGGCATGGTTGACACTCATCGCCATCTTTGGCAAACCGCCATGAGGGGCTATGGTGCAGATTGGACCCTCACCCAATACTTTGTCTGGTACTACCTCCAGTGGGGGAAGGCGTTTCGACCGGAGGACATCTACGCCGGGAATCTGTTGGGTGCGGTGGAGGCGATCGATACTGGTGTCACCACAACCGTGGACTGGTCGCACGGTTTGCAGACGATAGAGCATGCTGAGGCCGCAGTTGATGCACTGGAATCGGTGCCAGGCCGATACATGCTCGCATATGGCAATATCCAGCAGGCTCCTTGGGAGTGGGCTACGTCTCCAGACTTCGCCTCGTTCGTCAACACTCAGTGGAGTCGAGCCAACAGCAATGTTGCGCTCCAGATCGCATTTGATGTCACTGGAGATCCGGCGTTTCCAGAACGGGCGGCGTTCGAGGCTGCCCGTGCTCTTGGCTTGGCCGTTACCACCCACGCTGGAGTCTGGGGCGCCACCAACGACATCGGCATTCAGCAGATGTTCGATGCTGGTTTCATGACTCCGGAGACCGTGTATGTACACGCCACCTCATTGACGGCTGATTCATACCATCGAATTGCAGCAACCGGCGGATCGGTCTCGGTATCTACGGAGAGCGAGGAGAGCGCCGGCCAGGGCTATCCGAGTACTTTTAGGCTCCGAGAGTATGGAATCCCGGCCTCGTTGTCGAATGACACCAGTGTATGGTGGAGTGGCGATCTGTTCTCGGCTATGCGTGCGACGCTCGGTGCCGATCGAGCGATGGAGCACCTAGAACATCACCAACGCGAAGATACTCTTACTCACTGCACGTTGAGGGCGGAGAATGTTGTCGAGATGGCGACTATGGGCGGTGCACGCGCTCTGGGTCTAGATGGCGAGATTGGAAGCCTTGAGGTGGGTAAGAGAGCGGACGTTGTTCTTGTCAAAAATGAGGCATCACCTGCGATGTTCCCGCTGTTGAACCCCTACGGGCATCTAGCATTTCAAGCACAGCGAGCCGACGTTCACACCGTTTTGATTGACGGGAAAATGGTCAAGTACGAGAACCGATTGCTCGACGTCGACCTCAGCGTGGTGAGGAGGCGTATCGACGCCACCATCGACTATCTGCAATCAACGCTCGGAGAGGACGCATGGAGACAGGAGATGAATCCTGAGATTCCAGAGGTTCGCGTTATCAACAACCCGTATACGTACACCTATGATGACACGTTCTCGAGTGCCGGCGATTCTGGTCGAGGAGCGGGCAGCATCGATCACCAAGAGTGATCATCGCCAGCCTTGGCCGCTCCAACTCGTTGGAGACGGTAAGGCTGGGATCCGATCGTCATGACTGACCCCTTGGTCTATGTTCTGGCGCTGTGTTTATGCCGCAGTTGGACATCGGTGATCGCGTAGCTGGCTTCGCATTGGCTGGCTTCATATTCGGCTGGGGGATAGCGATGCCGCTACTCGCCCAGCAAGCTCCGGTGGCCCAGCAATGACGCAGGGCCAAGCGCTCGATGTTGCAGCTGTGTGGGGCTTGCCGGTTTCAGTGATCGCTTAGAGACCGTTAGTTGTGGCCGTCGGCTTTGGTGAACGATACGAAGCTGCATATCGAGTGGCTCGTGACCATCCTCCCGTAGCCGGCCTCTTGAAGCCTGGTCGGCACTGGCATGACCAAGACAGAATGGGAACGGTCGATCTATCGTTGGCTCTTGCTTGGCAGCCGATCCCGCCTGCGAGTTCGTTCTCGCTATCTTCCGATTAGAGTCTGCACTATGCACGATCAGGATCGATCGATCCGGTGGCGGAGCTCCAAAAACCTGGTCAAGCGTTACCGCTACCGAGGGATCTGCGGGGTACTCGGGCTTCTCTTCGCATACTGGGAGGGATATCGACGTTGGCCAAGCCAAGCTGCGCACATCAGTATTGTCGCCGCAATAGTAGTAATGTTCGCGCTGGCGTTAGTGGCTGGTCGTCATCGCCAGCCCATGTCTGCTGCCGCCTGGTTGTCGCGGATCGGAGGAACTATCAGGCAACCATCAACCAGGTCACCCGTCTCTATCGCTGGAGCTCTAATCTGGATCGTGCTGGTGCTAACAGTTGCAGGGTGGGATCTCCACAGCTTCTTGCTCGAGCAGCACTCTCTACCGACGCTTAGCTATCTGATCGGACGGGTGAGCCGTTTTACATTAGGACGATCGGTTCTGGTCGCTACGTGGTTGGCTTTGGGTGGTTTTTTTGTGTTGGCGAATCGCTCTCATGTTGGGCGCAGGGTTCCCGCCTCCCCAGAACCGCCAACCGGTGACACTGGGTGCGGTGAGCCAGGAGATCAGGTGTAGTGAGTCTCGGCCAACTGGTGTGGATATCGCTGGCGGTGTTGATTGTCGGTTGGATCACCGTCACCCAACTCAGCTCCGGTCGGCTTCCGACGGTTAAGATGATCGCCTTTGGCTTCCTTGATTCCTGGCTTGGGCGAGCTATCTTGTTGACCGGATGGGCTGAGCTCGGCTGGCATCTATTTTGCCAACGCCCATGACGCCTCTAGATTGAAAGCTCTGCTGGGATGGCATTGGCTCTTTCGGTGAGCAGAGTGGTTTGTCTGCGTGCGATATGGTGTTGCGCAGGCGGACTAGCTGGGATTGTCACCATGATCGACGCGGTTGGGTTTTGATTGCCTGCGCTATTGCCGCACTGGCTGGGGTGCCGCTTGGAGCCTGCCGAGTCTTTGTCGATGAGCCATGGACACGATCTGTACGCAGATGGTCGAGTGTCCAAGTACTGACAACTGCGCTCAGATGAGATGACCGCGGGCGTCGATTGTGATTGGGTCGGTTGTCTGGCCGCCCTTCGATGCCTCGAAGTGGTCATAGAGGTTTACGACAGTGCAGATATGGTTGGGAACGACGTGGAGAAGGGTACCCTCGTGTGGAGGAGCACCCCGATAGGTTACTACTCCATGATGCTCCGAGAGCCTGATCACGATGGCACCATCAAGCTCGATGATGGCACCAAAGCCATCGAGGAGTGTGGAGGCCTCGGCGGTGAGTGCTTT
>DAHXNM010000320.1 GCA_027365375.1 Ferrimicrobium sp.
ATCAAACTTTGGATCATGGGTGAGGATACAGATGGCATCACGCTCGCTGAGCGATGCGCCCCATGTGGTGAGGTAATCGTTCGGCCACGCCACAACGACCTCATCCGCCTTCGGGAAACGTGCCTCAGTCGCAAAGACGGCCCGAGCGTCGACTACCACCACTCGATAACCAAGCAGTTTGGCCGCTTGCGCTAGTGCATCACTGAAGTCCACAGCACCGAAAATCAGCATGGTTGGCGGCGGCGCTGACACCGCCATCACCACAGCAACCTCCCTGGAGCGCGACTGACCTCTTCGACCATAGGAGCGTCTCGTCCCCTGGGCCTGCTGCACTACCCCGGCAGCATCCCTTGCCACCACCCGATCGAGATCCGCGTTGCCGAGGCTGCCTAGCACCTCGCCATCTCCAAGGATCAACATCGATGCACCAACCACAGGTGGGGCAACCTCACGGTTCTCTTCGACAAAGTAGGAGTCCAAATCCTCATTCACCGAGTAGACCGTAGCGATGACGAAGGGAGTACCTTGTTGCAGGGCTTCAGCAAGACGATTGAGATAGCTGGGTAGCTCCGGCTGTACCAAGATATGGAACGTACCGCCACAGGTCAAGCCAACGGCTACCGCCTCGTCATCCGAGAATCCAAAAGCCAAGGTGGTCGCCTCCTTGGGGGTCTCGGTCCCGAGAATACCAAAACTCCGCAGTATGGGCTCCGGAGCATCGAGCCGCAACAACGCCTCGGTGACAACGGCTCCCTCAACACACCCTCCTGACACTGACCCAGCGACTTCACCATCCTCGTTCACCGCCATCAGGGCACCAGGCTCTCTCGGCCCCGAGCCTTCAACCGCCACAACTGTAGCGAGGGCGCAACGTTTGCCCTGTGCCCTCCACTGCAGAACTCGTTCGACTACCTCGATCATCTAAGCACCGTTGCATCTGAGTGATTAATAGTGAGTCCGCTCATAATGACGCACCTTTCACAAGGTTCTCGTCTCGGACTTCATGCTCACTTGTCCGAGAGTTGTTCTTGCCTCTCTGAGTACGGCCAGTATTGCTACTGGTCTTACATCCTCTCTCCAGGTGACGAGTCATCCCATCATCTGAACTGTCGCCTGTACCCGATAAGGGCCTGGGAACGGACAGGGCACTGGCCTCAACTAGACCAGGACTGGTGACCGACCAGTCGCGGATATTGAGCGCAGCATTGTCATCTCGATCCACCTCAACGTGACATACCTCACAAGTGAGTCTCTTGGCGAGCTTTGCGCCTGTGAGTCTGCCCGTACAGTTGTGATGTATTTGCGATGACGGGAAGAAGCGATCCACAACGACCATCTTAACTCCGGCTCGTTCAGCCTTGTAGGTGAGCGTTGGTCGAAAGCTCCCGAGCCCGGCATCTGATACCGAACGTCGAAAGGCTCGTCTTCTCATGCTCTGCCTCATGGCGGCGAGATTCAGATCTTCGATCTGTACCTGGCTGTAATGATCCACCAAGTAACGAGTCAGCTGGTGGATGCTTTCACGACGGATATATACGCACTTACGGTCTAACTTGGCGAGCTTGGCTTTCGCTCGCCTGTAACCGTTTGAACCGGGTATCCGTCGTGAAAGGTTGCGCCCAACCCTACGGCGCTCTGTGAGCGTCGTGCGCAGTGGTGCTGGGTTGGGAAAGACCTTGATGTTGCCATCGCCATCCGCTATCGTGGCTAACGCTCGCAGTCCGAGATCGGCACCTACTCGGGCATTTGGCTTTGATGGAGACCGGTTGGAAACGATACTGGTCCTCACTGCGAGTTGACAAGAGACAAACAACCTGCCCCATCTCTCGGAGAGCGTGCAGTTGAGCAGACGGGCATTGTTCTTGGCTAGGTGGCGCTGTATTCTGCGAGTGTTCTCCCTAGATTGTAGAGCCCCTATGGTCGGCAACACAATGGTACGACGGTCATCCTCAAGACGCATAGCTCCGGTAGTAAAACGCACCCTGTTTTGGTCTTTTCTCTTTGACTTGAACTTTGGGAAGCCGACCTTTCTGCCTCGTCGTCTACCGTTCTTGGAGTGAGACCAGCCAGAGAGCGCCTGTACTAGGTCGGCTATACCAGAGGCATAGGCTTCTTTGGAGTTCTCTCCCCACCAAGGGGCTATTTCGTTCTTCTCGATATTCCATTGTTTGCGTAGTGCCTCGAGCGTCCACGGCGTAGAGAGGTGGTCTTCGTTCTGCTGTTTGGCCTCCATGTCGGACTTGACCTTGGCTAGCGCCCAGTTGTAGGCGGCCCTTCTGGCGCCGAAGTGGGAGTGTATGAGTGATGCTTTGTGTTGGTCTTTGGGCCACTCGACCTCAAAGGATGCCCCAGTGACAGTCCAGCCGCTCGGGACTTGTTCACCCGCGTCATCGCAGAGCCGGAATAGCACGCTGACCGACTCCACCGCAGCTCGATGCTGTTCGAAGTCGCCTTGCAACTGCACCTTTGGTGTTGGTTTGCCATTTTTG